>JAJPZL010000393.1 GCA_021204375.1 Bacteroides sp. | reverse complement strand
TTACAATTCCTATATAAATGGATAAAGAGAAAAGAGTATATATATGTTCCCACTGTGGAATGGATTCTCCCAAGTGGGTAGGGAAATGTCCCGGATGCGCCCAGTGGAACACCTATGTGGAAGAGATCGTCCGGAAAGAGGTAGTGAACAAACGTCCTGTCTCCGGCATTGAGATCTCTAAAGCACGTCCGCTTTTACTGGATGAGATAGAGACCGGAGATGATCCCCGACTTAATATGCAGGACGAAGAATTGAACCGGGTATTGGGCGGAGGACTGGTCCCGGGATCGTTGGTGCTGATCGGCGGAGAGCCCGGTATCGGTAAATCAACCCTGATATTGCAAACCGTACTTCGCCTGACCGGTAAAAAAGTACTGTATGTATCGGGAGAAGAGAGTGCCCGCCAGCTAAAGCTAAGAGCAGAGCGCCTCAACGGACAGTCAAGCGATTGCCTCATCGTTTGCGAAACCTCTTTGGAGCAGGTTTATACCCATATCAAAAATACAAATCCGGATCTGGTCATTATCGATTCGATCCAGACCATCTCTACAGAGATCCTTGAATCATTACCCGGTAGTATCGCACAGGTCAGGGAGTGTTCTGCCTCTATCCTGAAATTCGCTAAAGAGACCAATATCCCCGTGATCCTGATCGGGCATATCAATAAGGAGGGAAGCATAGCCGGCCCGAAAGTATTGGAACATATTGTAGATACAGTAATCCAGTTCGAAGGAGACCAGCACTATATGTACCGCATTCTGCGCTCTATCAAGAATCGCTTCGGTAGTACCACCGAAATGGGTATTTATGAAATGCGGCAGGATGGGCTCAGGGAAGTAAACAATCCTTCTGAGCTATTGCTATCCAAAGATCACATCGGGATGAGCGGAATTGCCATCGCATCTGCCATTGAGGGAGTACGTCCTTTCCTGATCGAGACCCAGGCATTAGTGAGTTCAGCTGTCTATGGTAATCCGCAACGTTCTGCTACCGGATTCGATATACGGCGTATGAATATGCTGCTGGCAGTACTGGAAAAGCTGGTAGGCTTTAAACTGGCACAGAAAGATGTCTTCCTCAATATTGCGGGAGGATTACGGGTAAGCGATCCGTCTATTGACCTCTCGGTGATCAGTGCGATCCTCTCTTCGAATATGGATACGGAGATAGAACCGGAGATCTGTATGGCGGGAGAGATCGGCCTTTCCGGAGAGATACGTCCTGTGAACCGTATTGAGCAACGGATCAGCGAAGCAGAAAAACTGGGCTTTAAAAGATTTCTCCTTCCCAAATATAACTATCAGGGACTGACCATGAAGAATCTGAATATTGAACTGATACCCGTACGCAAAGTAGAAGAGGCGTTCCGGCAGCTTTTCGGATAAAAAGTAAAGCAATAATTAAAAGGAGTCCTATCTTTGCAGTTTTAGTAATAGAGATGATACAAGAACTACAATTACGCATATTGCCCCGGGAAGGGGCCAACGAACAGAGTCTGAAACAGGTGGCCGCCCGTGAAACCGGTGCCCACCAGGATTCCATTCTGGCAGTCCGGGTATTGAAACGGTCGATTGACGCGCGTCAGCGTACCATCTACCTGAATGTAAAGCTACAGGTGTTTATCAATGAGTACCCAGCTACGCCCGAATATAACTCCATTCAGTATGGAGATGTCTCCGGAAGCAAAAGTGTGATCGTAGTAGGAGCCGGTCCTGGAGGACTTTTGCGGCTCTGAAACTCATTGAACTGGGAATACGCCCCATTGTAGTAGAACGGGGAAAGAATGTAAGGGAGCGAAAAAAGGATATTGCCCTGATCAGCCGGGAGCATGCGGTTAATCCGGAATCGAACTACTCTTTCGGAGAAGGGGGAGCCGGAGCCTATTCGGATGGTAAACTCTACACCCGCAGCAAAAGAGAGGCAGTATTGAAAAGATACTGCATCTGTTCTGTCAGCACGGGGCCTCGACTTCTATCCTGACGGATGCCCACCCCCATATCGGTACCGATAAACTACCCCGGATCATTGAAAACATGCGGAATCAGATCCTTAAGAGCGGTGGAGAAGTTCATTTCGAGACCCGCATGGAAGAATTGATTATCCGTAACGGTGTGGTCATAGGGATAGAGACGCAGCAGGGAAAAACATTCGAGGGGCCGGTTATTCTGGCTACAGGACATTCGGCCCGGGATGTTTACCGCTGGCTGGATGCTCATAATATTCGATTGGAGGCTAAAGGGATTGCCGTAGGGGTACGCCTGGAGCATCCATCCGAATTAATCGACCAGATACAATATCATACTAAAGAGGGACGCAGAAAGTATCTGCCTGCTGCCGAATATAGCTTTGTTACTCAGGTAGCGGGGCGGGGAGTATATAGTTTCTGTATGTGTCCCGGTGGTTTTGTAGTACCAGCAGCCAGTGGGCCGGAGCAGGTGGTAGTGAACGGGATGTCCTCTTCTAACCGGGGTTCCCAATGGAGCAATTCGGGAATGGTAGTGAAGATACGCCCGGAAGACCTTCCCGACTATCATTCGTATGGCAATCTGACCCTCCTGCATTTCCAGGAAGAGTTCGAAAAGCAGAGTTGGCTACAGGGCGGTATGAAACAGACCGCTCCTGCACAAAGAATGGAAGATTTTACCCGGAAGAGACTGGGAAACAGCCTTCCCGTCTCTTCATATCAGCCTGGCCTTCTCTCCTCTCCTCTTCACTTCTGGATGCCTGACTTCATTACCGGCAGACTTTCGGAAGGTTTTCAAAAATTCGGAAAAATGAGTAGAGGCTTCCTGACCAACGAAGCCGTTTTGATCGGAGTAGAAACCCGTACCTCAGCTCCTGTGCGGATCGTACGGGATCCGGAAATCCTGTAGTATAGTGAAATAGAGAGACTCTTTCCGTGTGGTGAAGGAGCAGGGTATGCCGGAGGGATCGTATCAGCAGCTGTAGACGGAGAGCGGTGTGCTGAGAAAGCAGTTCACTATATAAATAGTTTGTAAAAGAGATGGAAGAACCGGAAATAGCGATCATTGATCCCAATACCCTTACCTGCCTCGGCCTGAAAAGGATCCTGGAAGAGCAGTTACCTCATGCCATTATCCGCACTTTTCCCGGATTCAGAGAATTTGTGGATGATACGCCGGATATGTATACCCGCTATTTTATCTCTTCTCAAACTTATATTCTCTATACAGCTTTCTTTTTACCACGCTGGGAAAAGACAATTATCCTGATGGATAGTACCGGGGGACACTCCTTCCCAGCAACAAACTATATTCTGGATCTTACTAAAAGTGAAGAGAACCTGAAACGGGAGATCATTCGTTTTTTTCACTCCCGGCAAAAAATAGATGGAGCGTCACGGCGAAGACAACGATCTCTCCGCCCGGGAGATCGAAGTATTAGTATTGGTCAGTAAAGGCTATATCAATAAGGAGATTGCTGAGAAACTGGGCATCAGTCTGACAACCGTAGTAACCCACCGGAAAAATATTACCGAAAAACTGGGGATCAAATCTGTCTCCGGCCTTACCATCTATGCTGTAATGAACGGGTATCTCTCTCCCGACAGTATCTGAACCTGGAAATATTCTCATAAATTAGGATTGCATTCCTCTTTTTTTACTGTTACTTTGCACCCGGAAATTCAGATAAACCAGCACGCAATGAAGAAAATCATTCTATCTTTACTTATTACCCTTATTACCAGCACTATCCATGCCAAAGAAGGAGAAGAGCCTGCAGATTCTCTCCGGGTGGTTGATATTGAAGAAGTAGTTGTGATCGGTTCTCCTAAAGAGGCCACTAAACTCCGTCAGCTTCCCACTTCGGTCTCCCTGCTCTCCCAACACGATATGGAGGCCAACCGCATTGAAGGATTAAAGAACATCAGTGGTATCGTACCTAACTTTTTTATACCTGATTACGGTTCACGGCTTACCTCTGCTATCTATATCCGCGGCATCGGCTCCCGCATCAATACCTCTGCCGTAGGACTGTATGTAGATAACATTCCTTATATAGATAAATCAGCGTTTGATTTTAATTTCTACGATATAGAACGGATCGACATTCTCCGGAGTCCTCAGAGTACACTATACGGCCGTAATACCATGGGGGGATTGATCAAAGTACATACCCGGTCTCCCTTTAGTTACCAGGAAACCGATATTAAACTAAGTGCCGGAAGCTATGGTAATTACCAGGCCAGCCTTACTAAGTATCACCGTATCAATGAGCAGCTCGCCTTCTCTGCGGGAGGGTATTACCAACACTCCAACGGATATTTCACCAATCACTATACCGATAAGAAAGTAGACCCACTGGACGCCGGGGGAGGCCGGATCCGGGCCATCTGGTTACCCAAAAGTAACCTGAAACTGGACTTTAACATCAGCTATGATTACAGCGACCAGGGAGGATATGCCTACGGAGAATATAACCAGGAAACCGGTGAAATTGCCCCGGTCAACTATGACGATAAGAGCGGGTATTACCGGGGACTTTTCAATACCAATCTGAATATTGAGTATCAGGGCAAAGGATTTATAATGAATGCCGTCACGGGTTATCAGCACCTGAAAGACCGGATGTTCATGGATCAGGATTTCAGTGAATACGACGTATTTACCTTGCAACAGGGCCAGAAACAACATACCATCAGCGAAGAGATCACCTTCAAAAGTGCAAACAGTTGTAACTGGCAATGGGTCTCAGGTATTTTTGGTTTTTACCAGACACTTAACACCGCTGCACCGATTACCTTCAAAGAGACCGGCGTACGACGTATGGAGGATATGATCAATAAAGCAATGCCGGATCTATCTGCCTCCGGAGCCTCTATGGCTCTCTCCCTGACCAGTCCGAAACTCTTTATTCCGGGAGATTTCAAAACTCCTGTTTCAGGAGCGGCTGTTTACCACCAGTCAACTTATAATAATTTTCTGATCAAAGGGCTCTCGCTGACAGCCGGATTACGTCTGGATTATGAAGCAACTAAATTTGAATATAACTCCCGGACCTCGCTTACTTACGACTTTCTCCTGCAACGGGGTGCTATGCTTATTCCCCTCAATGACCTGAATAATGCTCCCTCCTTCCAGGGAAAAACAACTAAAGAATACCTGCACTTGCTTCCTAAATTTGCCGTGCAGTATGATCTCATCCCCAACAACAATATCTACATCTCCGCAACCCGGGGATTCCGTTCAGGAGGTTTTAATGTGCAAATGTTCTCTGATATCATTCGTTCTACCCTGCAGAACGATATGATGATCACTCTGAAAGAAGAGGCCTACAATTCGCTTTCAGGAATGGGAATGCCCGGTACAGCCATAGATAATATGCTCAAGGATATTCCTGTTAAAGAGGGAGAACCTAATATTAAAGATATTACCCTCTACAAACCGGAGTATAGCTGGAACTATGAAATAGGTACCCACCTCACTGTATGGAACGGCAAATTAACAGCGGATATCTCTGCTTTCTACATGGATACCCGTGACCAGCAGGTGGCAGTTTTTGCAGAGAGTGATTTTGGCCGCAGAACCGTAAATGCGGGTAAAAGCCGCAGCATCGGAGCAGAAATAGCACTCCGTACACAATTGACGGATAACTTTAGCCTGAATGTAGCTTACGGTTATACCAACGCCAGGTTTAAAGAGTATATGACCAGTGAACAGAATGGATTGCAATCGGATACGATCGATTATTCCGGTAATTACATTCCCTTTGTTCCACAAAATACATTCAATATAGGAGAAGAATATATATACCGGTTTAAACCCGCCTCTATTTTAAAGAGCCTTTTCCTGAATGTAAATTACAACGGAGTGGGCAAAATATACTGGACAGAAAAGAACAATATTAAACAGGATTTCTACGGAACCCTAAACGCACGGGCCACTGCTTCCTTCCATAAAATAGACATCAGTTTCTGGGCACAGAATATCCTAAATAAACACTACTCCACCTTCTATTTCGAAACAATGGGAGATGCTTTCGATACAAAAGCTTATTACATGCAAAAAGGAAAACCTGTACACCTGGGAGTAGATGTAAGAATGAGATTTTAACTAAGTACATAATGATTGAAGTACCGGGTACTGGATCGTGAGGTCTGATACCCGGTTTTATTTTTATTGGCTGTAAGCTACCCGGAATCCTAGCAAATTCCCCTGCTTTTCCGGCTTAAGACTACTCCGGTGCGTTATATGAGACTGAGGTTCAGCCGGTGTCCGTCAGTTCCCTCCCCGGTTGACCCTTCTAACACCTTCGGCAGGTCCCTGCGGATTCTTTCTATCAGTCGGATCATACTCTTTTGTATACCAGTCGCTACACCATTCCCATACATTCCCGGTCATGTCGTATATACCCAGGCTGTTGGGTGCTTTCCTGCCAACCAGCTCTACCCCTTTCTCTACCTCGGTATTATCCAGATACCATCCTGCGACATCAATACTATCTGCACCGCTAAACCGGTTATGGAAGAATGTTTCACCTCCCCGGGCAGCATACTCCAATTCCGCTTCTGTAGGCAACCGGTATCCTTTGCCTTCTTTTGCCTGCAACCAGTTACAAAAAACGACCGCATCGTACCAGCTTACGTGAATAACCGGAGCATTCATCTCCTGCTGTAATTCTCCTTTGGTATCATACCGCCAGTTAATTTCCGGCAACGTTCTTCACTCTTCGCCGATCAGGATCGTACTTCCCTCTCCTTTCTCAGCATCTGTAATATAGCCCGTTTCCTCTATAAAACGGGCAAACTCCTGATAGGTGACCTCATACTTGCCTATATAAAAATCATCCAATGTAATTTCCCGCAAGGGTCGCCGGTTCTCGTAACAACACGTATCTCCCATTACAAAGAGTCTCCCCTTTACAAATACCATTTCCGGAGATTCCTGTGCAGAGAGAGAAAGACAGAAAAAGATAAACAGGGAGATCCCCATACAGCCTTTTATATATTTCATACATTTACAGATAATACCGTATCAGCTCTTCTGCTTCCCGGAGATAGCCGGTTCCAAACATATTGAGATGATTGAGTACATGTTACATTTTATAAAGATGCACCCGCTGTTGCCAGGCCGGGTGTAAAGGATATTCCTGCTGATACGCCTGATAAAATTCAGGAGAAAAACCACCGAAAAGCAGGGTCATAGCCAGCTCCGCCTCCCGATGCTCGTAATAGACAGCCGGATCGATCAATACAACTTCTCCCTCTTCATCCGCTAGAAAGTTACCATTCCAGAGATCTCCATGCAACAAAGCCGGTAGCTCAGCACTCTCCTCCAGTAGGGGTCTGATACGCTCCGTAAAGAGAGAGAATTCATTTTCCAGCCGGGAAGAGATATATCCGTTTTGCAGTGCCAGCCTGAACTGATAGTTTAAACGTTTGTTAAGGTAAAACTCACTCCAGTCTATTGCTTCCCGGGAATCCGGAAGATTCAGTTGGGGAGTAGTACCGATAAAGTTATCCTCATAAAAACCAAATCTTTCGGTTGTATACCGGTGTAAACGGGCCATTTTTTTGCCAAACTCCCGGAAAAAGAGTTCTCCCCGGGCACGGCCATCCATATATTCAGTCAGTAGAAACTCTTCATCTACAGCAATTACCCGGGGGGGTCCGGATCACCGCTGCTTTGGAAAGTTCGTATAATCCGTTGGCTTCACACCGCAATGCAGCAGCCGGCCCGGTTTTCAGGAAAAACGCCTTCCCGCTCTCCGAAACCACTTTCCCTGTTTGTAACCTCAAACCGGAGAACTTCTCCCCTATTATATACTCAACTCTCTCCCGAATAGTCATTGACCGGTTATTTTTAATTAAACGTCAGATTCTACTTTTTGTAACCCCTGCAATAAAAATTAAAACTTTCTACCAGGTTAACTACATCAACTGCCGTACAAATTTACTACTTTTGGAAAAACCTACATAGTTATGAAAGATAAACTGAATATTCTCTGGACATCCGAAAGTCGGGATACATTTTTTTAATATGTTATCTATGTATTCTATCAACGCTAAAAAAAGAGGTTGGTGGAAAGAAGTGAATGTAATTATCTGGGGAGGATCTGCCAGGCTTACCGGCACAGATACACAGGTACAAAGTGAAATTATGGAAATGATAGCACAAGGAATACACATAGAAGCCTGCCAGGATTGTACCGAAAGATACAGAGTAAGCGAAACACTCAAAAAGTTGGGTGTTACAGTACGTTATATGGAAGAACCCCTGACCACCTACCTGAAAGCTGATGAGAAGTTCATATTTGTATAATACATCAGCCTCTATCTTCAAAATAAGGGAAATCTGACAAAACAGAGTCTCCCTTATTTACTTTTCCCATTTTTAGAGATGGATGATCCTAACCTCCTCAGGCGCATCTATCTCGGAAGAAACGGTACCATCATTATTTCTCGTATGCTTTACTTTGACAACCCCGTAAGGAGTAGGGAATGTACCTTCCACCCACTCCAGATCTCCCAATGCCGGATCAACAGAGAGAACCTTGCATCCCGGTTCTACGACCTTCACTCCCAGAATATGTTCACTTATCCAGGCAGTAGGTCCCGAAGCCCAGCCGTGGCAAAAGCTATGACGAAAGCCCGGATAGCAGTATGCACCGAAATCACCGTGTATATCTCTTTTTCCGGGAGAGGTTATTTCATCCAGCCGTGCGGTATTCTCCATCCATTCCAGGTCAAAATCTTCCCAGAAGGTAGTAGCCCACATATTCAGCATACCGCCACAGTATTGACGAATAATATCCAGTGCTTGTTGATACTCTCCGACCCTTGCCTGTGCCTGCAACATATAATATCCGTAAAAAGTAGAAAAGTTCTTTGCTCCTCCTACTGAGATCACTTCCCGGCAGGCTTTTACCGGATCCAGTATACCTGCTATAGCCATTAGCGAAGCTGCCTGTTTCAGGTTATTGGGTTCTTTGATCAACCGGTTCAGCCGTTTTACACACTCCTCAGCTTTCCGGGCGTATTCCGATTCACCCAGGATGCCGCACAACTTACCTGCATCCTGCAAAGCCCACGCAATCAGGGCCCGGTAACCAGCTTCTACTCTCTCCTGGTTCGGAGAAGAAGACCAATCCAGGAAACGGCTTTCAGCCAGAACTTCATTCCCATCTGTATCCACCTTTTCATCCACCTGGTCAATAAGCCCTAAATATAGGCTCTGTGCTTCTCCAGAAAATCCTTATCTCCGGAATATATATACCACTCATACTGGATAATAAGATACCAGAGCGAATAAGCACTCATATTATTCATCCAGCTAGGAAGCGGATACTGCTCACAGGCCAGGTCAAGAGTCTGAGGTACTATTTCATTGCATCCGAATACCCGGGTAATCGTAGCTACTTCCGGATGCATATCTCCCAACCAGATCAGACGGTCCCGTTTAATACCATCCCACAAGAATTCCTGCATATTGAGATGAACCGTATAAGCACCAGTCAGCCAGATCTGGTTTAACCGTTCGTCACTGCTCCGGAAAGACCCCAGATACGGAATATCCCTGTACCGGAGAATAGCCCGGGCCTCCTTGATGCGAATAGTGGTATTTGGTTGTAAAAGATCAATTCGTACAAACCGGAATCCGGTATTTCCCAGCTCAATGGATCCGTCCCAGGGAATCTCCATCACAATATCCCGTTTTGCATGATCATCGGTAGAATGCCCTACTTTCCATTCACTATTCAGGGCTTGGCTGTTACACTCCCCCACCGACTCTCCGAAACGGATCCGTACCAGAGAAGGTTCCCGGTGACTGGATCCGCCCAATACCAGCTGTAATCCTCCATGGATCTCTTTTCCGTAATCAAGCAGAACAGAAGCGGTATCGCTCTCTGTACTCATCAGGGTACATACATCTTTTCTTCCCATTTCAGACTGGCTGTTCCCCGGTTTAAGAAGTCGTTCTTCACCCGAGACAAATTTCCCAGCCCGATCATGCTTCCATACCACTCTCTGCGGAGAAATATATAACCGGGTCAGTTCATCTTTCTGGGTCTTTCCCTTATATTCAGCCCCAAATACAGGCGGAATATCCGCATAACTCCACACGTTTCCAACTATAAACACAAATAAAACCAGGATCATTCTTCTGTTCATGTTATCTTCTATTTCAGTTTTTCAAAATAAGGCAATCGCTCCAAAGGTACAACTATTTCGATCGTCCTTCCTCCCTGATGGATTTTTCCCAGGTCGTCTTTCCATTGACCTTTAAGTAATTTCACCATCCGACTGTTCCCGACGGTAACCATAGGAGCTACCAGATTATTGATCGCCCAGCATATACTAATCTTTACACGGAGCAAACCACAATCAAAGGCTGATCCAGTTTACACTGGTCTATATTCAGGAATTATTTATGCTGCCTGCCACCGATCATATTAGGACAGATGTAGGTATATAATCTGATAACCCGGTTACGATCATCTGGGGAATAAGAGATGGTACAACTTTCCAGGAATAGTTCTTATCTTCCAAACGTTGTACAAGTGCCTCCCCTCCTATCTTCCAGCCTGCCCGGAATTCATTGATCGGGAACTCCAGGCTAACGTAAACCCAGACCTGAGTATGGTGCACCAATAAAGTATTTTCTCTGTAACTTCTCATCTCTTGGTTATAAAAGCTGTTATCACCGGCATCATATTTAAATCTATCTCTACCAAATTTAAAGTTACCATAATATTTCTGCTAGTTATCATTAATCATCAATACTCAGGCAAAAAAGCTATACTCTACAATTTGACAGACAGAGGAGAGAACATCCTCCTGATTCTGGTCATACATCAGTTCAATCCAAGAGAACTCATTTTAACAATGTTACACTAGATGTTTTACGCATGTTACAAAATGACTCTATTTTACTTCCCAATCCGGTAGTAATACCCTATTCCGGATAAAACGGCGAACAAATTCTACTTCAAAATTCTGAAATAAAATCTATCCGCCGTCTTTTACAAACTAATCACTCCTGAAAAAGAGAGTGAAGTGTGAAAATTATGCGTGTTTCACTGTAAAAAAGTATAGAACGATACTTAAAAAGGTAAAGAATCTTTTCTTGCCTTTTAGTATTTCTTTTCACCGCTAATAACTACATTCTTCAACGTAAAGATATTAATATACTCCGTATATATTTCTGGTTTCTGACTTGCTTTCAAGTCCAGGTTCTCAAAAGTAAAATCTGTCAACTCATACTGATCGGAGCTACTTACATTAAACACGGTCTGACACTCCAGTTCTATATTCCGCATAGTAATGTGTCTGGAATAAGAACGAGGAACTTCAGTCTCACCCTTCATATCAAAGAACTGGGTCCAGGGTTGAATGTACAGAAAGTTACCGGAATTCCCTGTAATATTTTCTACCAGAATATATTCGTAAACCTGCGGAGTATCCGGACGCATCTTCAGCCACAACAGGCGTTGTGCCGAGTCTACCTGGATACGTCTGAGTATAATATTATAATTGTGAACCGATTCACTTCCACAGGTCAGAGCACCGTGGCAAAATCCATATATACAATCTTCAATAATGATATTCCGGTTAGCTCCGTTGTTTACATCCTTATCAGCCCGGGGTCCTTTCCCACCTTTCAGGGCAATAGCATCGTCATTAACAGACATATAGCAATTCTTAACCAGGACATTGGTACATACATCTATATCAATAGCATCCGTACTGGGCGCTTTCACCGGAGTAGCCGGAGAATAGATATAAAGATTGAGTAATTTTGCGTTTTCGCATTTATAAAGATGAGTAGTCCAGAAGGGAGAGTTCATTAATTTTACTCCTGAGATCTCTATATCTTTACTGTTTGATACATAGACCAGGCGCGGACGCATTTCGTCCATATTGGTACAGGCCGGATTGAACTCCCGCCGTAACCAGAATGCCTTCCAGTACCGTAAACCGTTCCCATCAATAGTTCCCTTGCCTGAAATAGTAAATCCATCCACCCGGTCGGCATTGACCAGAGCCGCAAAGTATTTCAGTGTTTGTCCCTCCATACGGGTCATTACGATCGGGAAATTACTGATATCATCACTTCCTTTCAGGACTCCGCCCTCTTCCAGGTGAAGATGGGTACCGGATTTAAAGAAAAGTGATCCGCTCAGGTATGTACCTTTCGGAATGACTACCACACCTCCTGTTTCACCCGCTTTATCAATAACTGCCTGTATCTTCTCCGTCTGTATAATCGTACTATCATTGACTACTCCATGATCGGTTATGCGGTAGCTTTGTCCCAGTTCAGCGATATCTACTTCCTCGGTCTGCCGGAACCATTCGGGTATAGGAGTTCCATCCGGAAATATATCCTGGGTTTGTGCCACAACATAGATCTGACAAAAAGTTACGAACGATAGTACTAAAAATTTTAAGGTCCTTGAAGTCATATTAATTACGTATATAAAAGTTGTATGAGCAAAAATAGGGAAATCAGGGATAGAAAGCCGGGTATTCTTATACAAAAAACCAAGAAATATGTACAACAAGCAGGGAAAAGAGCCTATTTCTCTCTTAAATAGAGAGAACAGGGAAGAAAAAACAGATATAGGAGATAAGTACAGAAATAAAAAAGGTGCTCCCTCCCGGAACACCTCCATTTAATCATTCATAAGTAGATTGTATTATTCCGGATGGATCGCTTCAGAAGGACAAACATCTGCGCAGGTACCACAGTCTGTACAAACCTCCGGATTAATAGAATAAATATCACCTTCAGAGATAGCTTCTACCGGACACTCGTCAATACAAGATCCGCAAGCAATACAA
>JAJPZL010000243.1 GCA_021204375.1 Bacteroides sp. | reverse complement strand
ATACATGGAAAAACTATTGTTACTAGTATGCTCTTTCTGCTGGCTGTCACTATCGGCCCAGGAAGGAAACGGAGATATTCTCCGGCAGGGAGATAGGCTTCCCGATTTTGAACTCTCTTCTGCTACATACGGTACTGTTACTCCGGCCGATCTGAAAGGAAAGGTGGCTGTCATCTCGGTTTTCGCCACCTGGTGTAGCCCCTGCCAGAAGGAACTGGCTAAAATAGAAGAGACACTGTGGCCCCAATTCCGGGCAGAAGATAACTTTGTATTATTGGTGGTGGGAAGGGAACATACGGAGAGAGAAGTGATCACTTACCGGGAGAAGAAGGGGTTTAGTTTTCCGATCTATCCAGATCCCGACCGGAAATTCACGGCTAAATTCTCGACCCATACTATTCCCCGGATCTATCTGGCAGATAAAAGCGGAAAGATCATTTATGCTTCGACAGGATATAATCCGGAGGACTTCAAGGTATTGATGAATAAAATAGAGAGAGCCCTGAAAGAGTAGTTTACTTCTTTACAAAAATAATACTGAGTTCGTACAGCAGGCAGAGCGGGATCGCTACCACGCAGAGGGTAAAGGGATCTCCCGTAGGAGTAATTATAGCGGCAATAAAGAAAATAAGCACAATGGCATGCCGGCGATACTTCCGCAGGAAGGATCGGGTGACCAACCCCATCAGGGAAAGCAACCAGGTAACGAGTGGTAACTCGAACACAACACCCATCATCAGGATAAGCATCATAAAGTTCTCGATATAGGAGTTCAGAGAGAGTTGGGTTACAATGTCGAGACTCAGCTGGTAGGTAGCCAGAAAGCGTAAAGTAAGAGGATAGACCATAAAGTAGCCTAAAAGAACGCCTAAATAGAACATAATGCTACCGATAAGCATCACTTTACGGATATTTTTTTTCTCCTGCGGATAGAGTGCCGGTTTAACAAACCCCCATATTTCATAAACCAGATAGGGCATAGCGGTGACTACAGCCATCCAGAATGAGGTGGAAAGGTGTACAAAGAAGGGAGCGGTAAGGTTAATATTGATCAGTTGAAGTTCAAACTTCTGGGTAAAGAACTCGTCTTTTAAATGAAGAAGGGCACCTATCTTTTTAAGAAAAGAGTAGAAAACAAAATTGTCATGGCAGTGGGCCAGAATAACAGAATCAAAAAGCCAGGGCATGGCTATAAAATATCCGACTGCCAGTATAAACCATACTCCGATTACCCGGAATAGTACATACCGGAGTTCTTCCAGATGATCCCAGAATGTCTGTTCTTGTGCCATAAATTGGGGTGAGTGTTTCTTTAAAAAAAAGTTTACTCTTTTTTGTCAGGGTCTACAGGTTTATCAATATCTTCTTTCGCTTTTTTAATCTCCTCTTCCGCTTCATTGATACCTTCTTTGAAACTTTTTACTCCTTTGCCCAATCCTTTCATCAGTTCAGGGATCTTTTTACCGCCGAAAAGTAAAAGTACCAGCAATGCCAGAATAAGGAATTCGGATCCGCTGGGCATAAAACCTAATAATGTCTGTACCATATTCGTTGTGTTTATATAATAAACTACGTACAAATCTAACTAAAAGTTTGTACGTAGGCAAATAGAAACGGAAGTAATCGGAATATAGCAGGTTAATCCTGGTAATAGACCCGTTTTACCCGCTCGGATATTCCGGTGAGCACTTCATAGGGAATGGTATCGAGTATATCAGATAGTACGGTTATGGGAAGCTCGGCTCCGAATATGATGGCCTTATCCCCCTCTTTGCAATCGATATCGGTGACATCGATCATGCAGATGTCCATACAGATGTTTCCTACATAGGGAGCTTTCCGGCCGTTTACGATACAATATCCTCTCCCGTTACCCAGATGCCGGTTGAGTCCGTCTGCATATCCGATGGGAATAGCAGCAATACGGGAATCCCGGGTAAGAACGCCTTTCCGGCTATATCCCACCGTCTCTTCTTTGGGAACCTCCTTGATCTGAAGGATCGTGGTTTTAAGGGTGCTTACATTGTGGATCATCTGATTGTGGCAGTTAACACCGTAGAGCCCAATACCCAGACGAACCATATCCAGATGAGCCTCTTTAAAACGTTCGGTCCCTGCGGAGTTACAAATGTGCCGCAATATTTTATGAGGAAAAGCGATCTGCAATTCATCACTGGCCTTCCGGAATTTTTCAATCTGTCCCCGGGTAAAGTCATCCAGCGCTTCACTATCGCTGGCTGCCAGGTGAGAGAAAACGGAACGGGGAAAAAGAGCCGTCTGTTTTTTAAGCCATTCAATGAGCCGGGGAATATCGGAAGGTTCAAATCCCAGACGATGCATCCCGGTATCCAGTTTTATATGGATAGGGAAATTGGTAACCCCCTCTTTTTCGGCCTCTTTGATCAAAGCTTCCAACAGATGGAAGTTATAAACTTCGGGTTCTAATTTATGGTTAAAAAGAGTTTTAAAAGAAGAGAACTCCGGATTCATAATGATAATGGCACCGGTAATTCCGGCTTTGCGGAGTTCGTAGCCTTCATCGGCAACAGCCACAGCAAGGTAGTCAACCCGGTGCTCTTCCAGGGTTTTTGCTATTTCATACGATCCGGCACCGTAGGCAGAGGCCTTGACCATACAAATAAGTTTGGTATCGGGATCCAGTTTACTACGGAAATAGTTCAGGTTATCAACCAGCGCATTGAGATTGATCTCCAGGATGGTTTCATGGACTTTAAGCTCTAACAGGTCGGAGATGCGGTCAAATCCGAAAGAGCTGGCCCCTTTAATGAGTACGATCTCATTTCTGAGCCGATGCAACATACCGGAGGCCAGAAGTTCTTCTGTGGTACGGAAAAAGTACTTTTCTATTTCAAACCGTTTTTCGGCAGTCACAATATCACTTCCTACCCCGATAATTTTATCCACTCCCCGTTTATGCACCAGCTGGGCCACTTTCCGGTAGAGGTTATTCACTCCATGCCCGGTTTCATACATATTCGAAAGGATCAGGGTCTTTTTAAGGGTCTTCCCCTGGGAGCGCCTCTCCAGGAAGTCGAGGGCAATATCTAAGGAAGCGAGATCGGAATTGTAACTATCATTGATGAGGATACATCCGTTCTTTCCCTGTTTTACCTCCAGGCGCATGGCTACCGGTTCAAGTTTAGGCATCCGTTCGGCTATCTGCCCGGGAGAGAGCATCAGGTACAGAGAGGTAGCCAGACAGTTTATGGAGTTCTCAATGGAGGCATCGTCTACAAAAGGGATCGTATATTGATTATCAAGACCCAGGTAACGGTAAGAAACGACAGTATGGTTCTCTTTCTTCTCTGCGGAAACGATATAGAGGGGTTTCTCCTTATCTACTTTAGACCAAGCTATTTCGCGGGAAGTAAGCATGGATTGTGCTACGCATTCGCTTACCAGGATATCGTCACCGTTATAAATAACAACCTCACAGTTTTTAAAAAGAGTAAGCTTTTCCATACACTTTTCATGGAGAGAGAAGAAATTTTCCTGATGGGCTCCGCCGATATTGGTAAAGACTCCGATAGTGGGTTGTATGACACTTTGCAGAGCACGCATCTCTCCCATCTCTGAGATCCCGGCTTCAAAAACACCCAATTCCGTCTCTTTACTGAGTTGCCAGACAGATAAGGGAACACCAATCTGGGAGTTATAACTTTTGGGAGAACGTACAATGATACGATCAGGACTGATAAGCTGATGGATCCACTCTTTGACCACTGTTTTACCGTTACTGCCTGTGATCCCTACCACAGGGATCCGAAAAGAACTCCGATGCACTTCACTTAACTTCTGCAGGGCTTTCAGTGGGTCGGCTACGACCAGGAAGTTACTTCCGGAAAACTCTTCCCGGTTTTCGGGAAGTTCACTGACTACAAAAATCCGTACTCCATGAAGATAAAGTTCCGGTATATATTTACTTCCGTCGTTCCGTTTGCTTTTTAAAGCAAAAAAGAGAGTCTCTTCCGGAAAGCAGAGGGAACGACTGTCGGTTAGTAGCCAGTCGATAACAGCAGGGGCATCCCCTACCCGCACAGCTCCGGTTATTTCTGCAATTTTTTCTATAGTATACGGCATAGTTTCATTTCGTTTTCCAAATCTAAGTTCGGATATTTTTCTGTAAGTCGATTAATTTTTAACACTATTTGTTCTAAAAAGTGCGCATGCTCAGGCGAACCGGGATGGATTGGTCTGTGATTTAAAGCTTTTTTAACGGAATCAATCTCTTCCAGCAGGCTCAGAGTCTCCCTGTCAAAGTAACTCTCCCGGAATTTCTCCCAGACATAGTGTATTGAAACGGAGGAAGGGTGTAACATATCTTCAGCATAAAAACGATAATCCCGGAGCTCGTCGGTTACGATCTCGTAAGCCGGAAAATAGAATATTTTTTCCGGATACAGGCGGCAGAGCTCATCAATGGCAAGCAATAAAGTAGACTTACTGAGCTGGTTTCCATGTAACCCGTCTCGGATATGCCGGACAGGGCTTACAGTAAACAGGATACGGAGCTGCGGATGAAAAGCAGAGAGTTGTTCCATCAGCTCCCGGTAAGCTTCTACGATCTCTGCAACAGAAAGCCGGGTCCGGAGAAACTTCTTTTCGGATACTCTGTGGCAATTGGAAACAACACTTCCGGTCTCTTTGAGCCGGTACACCCAGGCAGTACCGAGCGTAATAAAGAGATAAGAAGCTGTTTGAAGTTCCGTATGTGCCAGGGAAACAGAGTCATTGATACGACAAGCGACCTCAGAAGCATCACTCCCTGAAAAAGAGCCGTGATGCATATAGCTATGGTAAAGATTCTGATGCAGAAAGAGATCATTCGGGGTATATTTTTTGTTATACAGGAACTCACTGATCGCCTTTTTTACGGAAAGTGGGTTATAGAGTATCCCGAAGGGATTCACCTGACACCGGAATTTGTTTTCCAGCAGGAGGTTCCCTATGTGTTGGGCAAAACAGGACCCCAGTAAAATAACAGGGTCCGTATGAGCGATACGAAGTTCTTTACGGGGTAACTCTGCAGGTATTCTGAATTCCATGACTTACGATAATAGTTATACAGGTTATTTAGTATGAGTACAAATGAAACAAAAAAAACGAAGTAAAAACAATCCGTATCGACTTATTTATACTAATTTTGCCACAAATTTTGTCCGAATAATGAAAAAAGACCATATATATACCCTGCTCAACAGGATTTCATATCCGGAAGATCTGCGTAAACTGGACATAGACCAACTTCCGGAAGTCTGTAAAGAGCTGCGGCAAAAAATCATAGATGAGGTATCCTGCAACCCGGGGCATTTTGCTGCCAGCCTGGGAGTGGTAGAGCTTACCGCAGCTCTTCATTATGTATTTAGAACTCCCTATGACCGTATTGTATGGGATGTAGGACATCAGGCATACGGGCATAAAATAGTGACGGGAAGAGCCGAAGAGTTCTCTACCAACCGGAAGCTGGGAGGGATCCGCCCTTTTCCTTCGCCGGAAGAAAGTGAATACGATACCTTTACCTGCGGACACGCTTCCAACTCCATATCGGTAGCTCTCGGCATGGCGGTAGCGGCCCAGAAGAACAAAGAACCGAACCGGCATGTAATAGCTGTGATCGGAGATGGTTCGATGAGTGGCGGTCTTGCCTTCGAAGGATTGAACAATGTTTCTTCGACTCCCAATAACCTGCTGATCATTCTCAATGATAACAATATGTCTATCGACCACAGTGTAGGTGGAATGAAAGAGTATCTGGTAAACCTGACTACTTCGAACCGGTACAACCGGATGCGTTTCAAGGCCTCCCGCGCCCTGCACCGGATCGGTGTTCTGAATGACAGCCGCCGGAAAAGCCTGATCCGTTTCGGGAACAGTCTTAAATCGATGGTAGCCCAGCAACAGAATATTTTTGAGGGAATGAACATCCGTTACTTTGGTCCGACAAACGGGCACGATGTAATAAAACTGGTACGGGTGCTTAATGATATCAAAGATATGAAGGGGCCGAAGATCCTCCACCTGCACACCATAAAAGGAAAGGGATTTGAGCCGGCTGAAAAAGAGGCTACCGTATGGCACGCACCCGGAAAATTCGATCCGGATACAGGAGAACGCCTGGTATCCGATACGGAAGGAATGCCTCCCCGTTACCAGGATGTATTCGGAGAGACATTGCTGGAACTTGCTCTGAAAAATGATAAAATCGTGGGAGTAACACCGGCTATGCCTACCGGATGCTCCATGAATATATTAATGGAAAAATTACCGGACAGGGCTTTTGATGTAGGTATTGCCGAAGGACATGCAGTAACCTTCTCAGGAGGTATGGCCAAAGAGGGATTGATCCCCTTTTGCAACATTTATTCCTCTTTTATGCAACGGGCGTATGATAATATCATCCACGATGTGGCCATCCAGAAACTCAATGTGGTACTGTGTCTGGACCGGGCAGGGCTGGTAGGAGAAGACGGTCCGACCCATCACGGAGTTTTTGACCTGGCTTATCTACGGCCTGTTCCAAATCTAACGATTGCTTCTCCGATGGACGAAAAAGAGCTCCGTAACCTGATGTATACGGCACAATTACCTGATATGGGACCTTTTGTGATCCGTTACCCGCGGGGAAGAGGAATAAATGCTCAGTGGAGAACTACTCCGGAAAGAATAGAACCCGGTACAGGACGTAAACTAAAAGAAGGAAAAGAACTGGCACTGATCTCTATCGGGCCGATCGGTCATCTGGCAGAAGAGGCTATTAACCGGATAGAACAGGAGCAGCCGGAAATTACGATCGCCCATTACGATCTTCGCTTTGTAAAACCGTTAGATGAGAATTTATTGCATGAAATTGGCCGGAATTTCACAAAAGTCATAACTTTGGAGGATGGAATACTGCAGGGTGGTATGGGAAGTGCGGTTCTGGAATTTATGTCAGACAACTCCTACTCTCCCTGGCTTTTCCGTATGGGTCTTCCGGATAAATTCATTGAGCACGGTTCTATTAAAGAGTTGTACAGTATTTACGGAATAGATACGGAAGGGATATACAGACAGATACAAGAGCAGATAAAACACTAAAACCGCTTATATGAGAATAGTAATTGCCGGGACCGGAGAGGTAGGAACACACCTTGCGAAACTGCTTTCGCGGGAACGGATGGATATTGTCCTGATAGATGAAGCAGAGGAGAACCTGAGTTCGCTCGACAATAATTTTGACTTAATGACGGTGAACGCCTCTCCAACCTCTATCCGCGGATTAAATGATGCTTCGGTGAACGAAGCCGATCTCTTCATTGCAGTAACTCCTTACGAGAGCCGGAATATAAATGCTGCTCTGCTGGCAGCACGATTGGGGGCTAAAAAGACAGTGGCCCGTATTGATAACTTTGAATATCTGCTTCCCAAAAACCAGGAAATTTTTCAGGACCTCGGAATAAATTCCTTTATTTATCCGGAGATGCTGGCAGCGAAAGAGATCGTAGCCTCCATGAAAATGAGCTGGATACGACAATGGTGGGAATTTTATGGAGGAGAGCTTATACTGATCGGAGTAAAGATGAGAGTCAATGCCAAGATACTGAATATTCCGCTGTACGAACTGGGTTTACAGAACCTTCCTTATCATGTAGTAGCGATCACACGGGAAAATGAGACCATTATTCCCCGGGGAAGCGATGCTATTCGGAACAATGATATTGTTTATTTTACCACCAAGAAAAAATACATTCCGCATATACGCAAAATATCGGGCAAAGAACACTATCCGAATGTCCGGAATGTAATGATCATGGGGGGAGGACGCATTGCATCCCGGACAGTAGAATATGTGCCGGATTATATGCAGGTAAAGATCATAGAGAAAGACCTGGAGCGCTGTAATCGTCTTACAGAGATTGTGGACAACCGGATAATGATCATTAACGGAGACGGCAGGGATATAGACCTGCTACTGGAAGAGGGTTTAAGAAGTACCGACGCCTTTGTAGCCCTGACGGATAGTTCTGAAACCAACATCCTGGCCTCCCTGGCAGCTAAAAGAATGGGAGTGGAAAAAACGGTAGCCGAAGTAGAGAATATAGATTACATCGGAATGGCTGAAAGCCTGGATATCGGCACGGTTATCAATAAAAAGTTCATTGCTGCCAGCCATATCCACCAGATGTTACTGGATGCGGATGTATCCAATGTAAAGAGCCTTACCTTCGCCAATGCAGAAGTAGCGGAATTTACCGTAAAAGAGAGATCTAAAATAACGAAGAACCCGGTAAAAGACCTGGGTCTACCGGTGGGAACTACGATCGGAGGATTGATACGGAACGGAGAAGGAATGCTGGTAACCGGAAATACACAGATAGAGGCGGGCGACCATGTGGTAGTATTCTGCCTGAATATGATGATCAAAAAGATAGAGAGATTCTTTAATTAAGTTAGCAAACAGCGATGCTGAACTGGAAAATGATATACCGGGTAGTGGGATTTCTCCTTTTTATCGAAACAGCGATGTTGCTGCTTTGTACAGTGATCTCTTATCATTTCCGGGAGGATGACCTGAACGATTTTATTATTACTACTCTCTTAACCGCTATTGCCGGTGGGATCTTTGCCTATCTGGGAAAAGGGGCAGAACGAACGATTCAACGGAGAGACGGATATATCATTGTTACTTCAGTCTGGATTATCTTTACCTTGTTCGGTATGCTTCCCTTCTACTTCAGCGGATATATTCCCAGTATCACCAATGCCTTTTTTGAAACCATATCGGGTTTTACAACTACGGGAGCGACCATTCTGGACGATATCGAGTCACTTCCCCACGGGCTTCTTTTCTGGCGGAGCATGACCCAATGGATCGGAGGACTGGGAATTATCTTTTTTACAATTGCGGTACTTCCGATCTTCGGTACCAGCGGTATCCAGTTATTTGCAGCCGAGTCATCGACTCCGGGTCGGGATAAGGTGCATCCGCGTATCGAGATCACCGCCAAATGGCTCTGGGCTATTTACCTGACGCTTACCATTCTGGTAGCTTTTCTGCTGCATCTGGGAGGAATGAATCTATTTGATAGTATCTGCCATTCACTGACCACCAATGCAACCGGTGGATATTCTACCAAACAGGCCAGTATAGCCTATTATAACTCTCCCTGTATAGAATATGTTATTACCTTCTTTATGGCGCTTTCAGGGGTAAACTTTACTTTGCTGTTCTTCTTACTGAAAGGAAGGTTTAAAAAAATAATGAAAAATGCAGAATTACGCTGGTATCTTGCTTCAGTGTTTTGTTTTACCCTTCTTATTACTTTGATACTCTATGTTTCCAGTAATCTGGAACTGGAAAGATCATTCCGGAGAGCTATTTTCCAGGTGGTATCCTTGCATACCTCTACTGGCTATTCTACAGCAGATTATATGACATGGCCTTCGGTTACCTGGGGGTTAATATCTATTATTATGATCTCAGGTGCCTGTGTAGGAAGTACTAGTGGTGGTATGAAATGTATCCGGTTGTTGATACTCACAAAAATTGCCCGGAATGAATTTAAGCGCATTATTCACCCCAATGCTGTATTGCCGGTAAGAGTGAATGACCAGGTGCTGCCGGACCGTACTAAATCTACTGTGCTGGCCTTTTCCTTTATCTATACCTGTATATTGATCCTGGGATGGCTCCTGATGATGGCATTCGGGATGGGCTTTATGGAGGCATTCGGGGTAGTGATCTCCAGCATCGGTAACACGGGAATTGCGCTGGGACTATTCGGGCCGGAATATTCGTGGAACAGCCTTCCGGAACTCGCTAAATGGTTATCTTCTCTCCTGATGATCATTGGCCGCCTGGAACTTTTTACGATCCTCCTTCTCTTCTCTCCGGGGTTCTGGAGAAAGAATTAATGCCATTGACAATTATTAATTCACAGTTAAATCCACTATTACGACAAATTCGTACATTTGTTCCGGTAACTGCATATTCTATGGTAAACTTTAAATAAAGAAAGTATGAAAAACATCTGCTCAGCCATTTTGTTGCTTGTCTGTTTAATGGCATGTACAACCAAAACTCCACCTATTGTAGAGAATCCCCCGTTTATTGGCTGGAGCAGTCGCAGTCTTGAGCTAGCTAAGATTGAACGTACCGATAGTGCGACTATACTTTATATACAGGCATTTTACCGTCCCCATAACTGGATAGCCATCGCCAAAGAGAGTTATCTGGAAGACAATACCGGTAAAAGATATCCTTTACGTTCTGCTGACGGGATTGAACCGGGAGAACATTTTTATATGCCTGAGTCCGGGGAAACAGAATTTAAACTGTTTTTTGAACCTGTACCGGCCCCTGTTACTTCGGTCAGTTTTACAGAAGGAGATCACATAGAGGGAGCCTTTGAAATATGGGGCATTAACCTTACAGGAAAGCTTCCGGCACTTACCTTACCCAAAGAAGCAAAAACTCATAAAATCAACAAAGAGAGTGATCTTCCGGAATCTCTTTTACAGCATGGAACTGCCATTATAACCGGAAGGATCATAGAATATATACCGGAGATGGCATCAGAAATTTCTATTTGGGTCAATAATCCGGTAGAAGATTATCCAGAAGAGTATAAACCGGAGATAGACGAAAAAGGTAACTTCAGGCTGGAAGTACCGGGATTCTCTCCGATGCATGTCAGAGCCTATGTCATGCAAAAGAGCATACAATTTTATATTGTACCGAGAGAGACTACCTCAGTGGCTATTGTTCCATGCGAAATTGTGCGTAGCCAATCCAGGCTTCACAAAAACGATCCTTCTACTTATGAAGCTGTTTATTTCGATGGTTACCTCGCTTCCCTGAACCAGGAGCTAAACACTTCTGGCTTCTCTTCCGGGAGCTATATAGATACAGACCGGATGATGGAGGATCTATATGGAAAAAATATGGAAGAAGCCTGCGATTATCTGATAGCAACCTATGAAAAGGTTTTCCATGCAATCGACGAAATGGAAGCCAGCAGGGGCCTGAAAAGAGTTTTAAAAGCTCAGGTATCTCTGGAACTCTCCAATGCCATATTTAATATCCGCTCACTCCTGAACAGGGCTTATATATCCGGACATGAACTTTCAGGAGAAGAGGCCCGCAACTATTATGAGCACCATTCATATAGTTATCCGGAAAACTATCTACAGGTATTGAATAATTATCCGGTACTCTTTACAAACGATATTCTATATACAGAGAACCTGAATGAATTCCTGGCTTATACAGCCAAGGGCCCTTTTCAGGAAGAATTTAAACAACTATTGCAGGAAAATTCTGCTAATGAGCTCATTGACCTGAGTAGATTATCCGTTGTAGTTGAATGTATGGATAGATTCCAGATGATATCCCAGGAAGAATTGGAGGCTTTCTCTCCTTTTTATCAATCGGTTATCCGGGACAAGCAGACCCATATAGAGAGACTATGGAATCTATTAAAAAGAGCTCCGGTTTTAATGTAGATCATTCAGGAGAGATCACCAAAGAAGATATTTTTGCCTCTATTGTTTCAAAGTTCCGGGGCAAAACCATATTAGTGGATATATGGGCAACCTGGTGTGGACCCTGTATCATGGCTAACAGAGAGATGAAACCGATGAAGGATGAACTGGCCGGTAAGGATATTGTATATATCTACCTGGCAGGAGAGAATTCACCCCTCGGAAGATGGAGTGAAATGATTGAAGATATTGATGGAGAACACTACCGTCTTACTGACGAACAGTGGGAATATGTAAGGAACAGCTTTAATTCACTGGGAGTACCGACTTACATTGTTCTGGATGGTGAAGCAAATGTTATATTTACTTCTGTCGGCTTTCCGGGAGTAACAAAAATGAAAGAAGAGTTAATGAAAGCGCTTAACTAAGCATTTTGCAGATTCCGGAAAACAGGGTCAGGGAACGATCTTTATTCGCTATTTTCCGGAATTTTTATCCTGTATTTATTTCTTATTACACTTTTCCAGGTCACGGACAATCGTCATATCCATTATATTACTATATATCTGGGTTGTTTTTACACTTTTATGACCCAGCAACTTTTGAACGGTAGTAATATTGGCTCCCTTATACAACAACAAAGTCGCATTGGTATGACGGGCGGTGTGGAAAGAGATACGCTTATGGATCTTTGCTAACCTGGCGATCCTTACTAATTCTTTATTTACATGGGAATTCTCTTTGATCCGGAACAGCTCCTGCAGATTGAACTTATACTTTTCTATAATCTTCAGGCATTTTCCATTAAACAACAAATAAAGAGGAAGACGGATCTCAATCCCCGTTTTAATGGTTTTGTAAACAAGCCAGATCTCTTTATGAAAAGATATAATGTTGGAGGAGGTAAGGTTGGTAAAGTCCGAATAGCGCGACCCGGTATAACAACAAAAGAGAAAAGCATCCAGAGTTCCCTGCAGAGAAGCATCTCTTTTTCCTAACTCCAACTCTTCCAGTTGTTGCAGCTCCAAAGAAGTAAGATGAGTATGAGAACTCTCTTTTGTTTTTATCTTATATTTACGGAACGCATATTGCTGAACATCTATCAGATCTTTATTAATAGCAATATTTACATGCCGCTTAAGTTGCTTCATGTGTTTGACAATGGTATTGGTATGATACCATTTTACATGCAGAAAGGTATCAAAAGCAGCGATCAATTCAAAAGTGATCTCCGAAAAAGAGATATCACTTTTAAACTCCCGGAGTAGCTTAAGTGTGGAAAGATGATTGGTTTTGGTACTCTCTTTCAAAGAAGACCCGGTTATCTCTTTTTCATAAAAAAGCAGGAAAGAGGTTGTGGTGGTTTTTTCAAGAGAGAGTTTCAACAGTTCGAGAGTAACCTGTTTACCCTGTTGCCACAAATAGAGCTCTTTCTTTTCGAGTTCGGTAATATATTCACGTAACATCCGGTTCAAAGCATCCTGATTTGGATGATTCCTTACTGCCTGTTTCTTACTATCCCATTGCTCGGGAAAAAGGTACAATCTGGTAGAAAAATATTTCTTCTTCCGATTTAGATACGCTTCCACCTGTACCAGAGC
>JAJPZL010000136.1 GCA_021204375.1 Bacteroides sp. | reverse complement strand
TAAAATTTAGTATAAGCAATCATTTTATTTATTAAATTAATGGTTTAAAGTATGGATCTGATGAGATTCCTGTATAACCTGATCCTTACACCCAACCTGTAAAAAGCTTTTCTACCACACAGACCATCCTATCTAAAGAGTTCTCTATCTCCGGCAAAGAGAACTGAACGGCTTCCGGCAGGCAGGCGGGCGTATAGGTACCGTTATCTTCGTCCGGGATCCGGAGTCCTTCCAGGTAAGGGATGGCTCCCAGGAAGGGGATGCCATACCGCTCTTCGAGGATGCGGGTACCGGGCTCCAGTAGAGAGAGGGGTCCGTCGTATTTATTGAATAGAAAACCTTTGACAGAGGCGCGTGCTGCCGGGGAAAGGAGTGCTAAGGTGCCGGCTACGGCTGCAAAGGCTCCGCCCAGCTCCATACTGCTTACCAACAGGACGGGAGCATCTGCTACGGAGGCGGTAAAGTGATTGGCTAGGCCTTCTTCCCGGCGGTTGATCTCGGCCGGAGAGCCGGCTCCTTCGATAATGATCCAGTCGTACTACTCCTGCAGGGTATGGAGAGAACCGGTAATGGCCTCCTTCATGCGGGGAACCAGGCGGGAGTAATCGGAGAAAGGGCCGGTATGTACTACTTCCCCGTTTATGATAAAGCGGGTTTGGCTGCCGGCGAGAGAGATAAGTACGGGATTGAGGAGTTCACTGACGGTGGCCCCGCAGCCGTAGGCCTGGATATATTGTGCAGAACCGATTATTTTTCCCTGTGCGGTGGTATAGCTTTTATCGGATAGGTTGTGGGCTTTAAAAGGGGCTACCCGATAGCCTTTGCGGGTGAGCATCCGGCAAAGGGCGGCTACTATCAGGCTCTTGCCGCTGTTACTGGCGGTGCCCTGGATCATGAGTGTTCTCATCTTGTTTGATAAATTACTGCATATTCATTCTTCTTCCAGCCATTTTTCCAGGATCTTTAGGATCTCTACCCGGGTCTGCTCCGGAAAGGAGGAGATACGGGCGAGGTGGCTGCCTCCCGGTTCTGTATAGACTTTTATCTGTTTTTTGCCTTTTAACCCGGTTACTCCTGCGGCTGTCCAGGGGTCGTGCTGCCCGTAAATAAAGAGGATGGGCAGGTCGTTCTTATCCAGGAACTCTGTTACCTGGTGGTAGAGGGTATCGTCAAAAGGGAGGTTTTCCAGCTCCCGGGGGAGCATCACCCGGTGCAGGTATCCGTGGGCACTCTCTATTGTCAGGTATGGCCGGAAGGGATGGGTATCGTATCCGTAGTAGCCCAGCTCCCGGGCAGCTTGTACAAAGAAAGGGAGATGGGCTTGTTCGCGGGCAAAATAGGAGGGCTCGCTGACATCCATCAGGTGGGCAAAGAGTCGGCCGACTTCACTGCCGGGAGGGGGAATATCTGCTACGTTTTTGCCCCATTGCCAGAAGGCGAACGGGTATTCGAGCAGGCAATAGTCGTATACCTCTTGCAGGGGGATACGGAAGGTATATCCGCGCTGGTTGCACCAGGCATCAAAGAGAGGTTGGATCTCCTCCCTGCGGCGTAAGACCTCTTTTTGATAGTGCTCAATGCGCCTGCGTTCTCTCCGGGTACCTACGTGACGCAGGAACTTTTCGTGCCGCTCGTCTTCTACCGCCCGGCAAAGAGGGGCCACGTAGGGCAGGGTTACAGCGACATCGTCCGGAAAAAAGGTGCGGTAGATCAGGGCGGTCTGGCCTCCTTTGCTGATACCGGTGGCGATCCACTTTCCGGGATAAAAGGGTTTAAACAGGTGGGTGATGCGGTGTATATCGTAAGCGGCATTTTCTGCGGTAAGGTACTCCCAGAGGAGGGTATCGGGGCGGGATTCCCCAAAGTAGCGGTGTTCGGCAAAGAGGATATTGGCATCGAGCAGGCGGGAGAGTTCGTCTCTGTAGGAGGCACGCAGGGCATACTCTCCGGAGTAGCCTTCGGTAACGAGTACTACCGGTTTATCGAAGCCGGTGTGGCACAGGACGACGCGTTGGGTAAAGCGGGGGCCTGCGGGGTCGGCGTGATCTAAGGGCTGTTCGATACGAAGCAGGTATTTCCGGGAAAACCTGTCGGATTCTAGCGAAGTGACCTCTTTGACTAAGAGCATCTTTTGCAGGATCTCCGGCAAAGAGGCGGGCTCCTGCCCCCACAGGGGCAACGAGCAGGCGATCCATACCACCAGCAGGAAAGGCTGACGGAAGAGAGCGAGGGTGTTTTTCATTGTAATGTGAGTATATTAGCGGATCAGGGATTGGTAGATGGTCTCCTGGATGTTCCGCCTGACATCCAGGGCAGAGAGTTTGTTGTTCCAGGGATCGGGATAGACGCAGTTGCTGAGAAAGACATAGACTAACTGGTTATCGGGATCTACCCAGGCACAGGTACCGGTAAAGCCGGTGTGCCCGTAGGCAGAACGGGGGGTGGAGGGTGAACAGGCTCCTCCCCCATTGGGACCGGGTTTGTTATACCCCAGTACGCGCTGGCTGATACCCGATTTGGTAGTCAGGAAGAGTTCGCAGGTGGATTGGCTGAGGTAACGTTTGCCGTTGAGCTCGCCTCCGTTGAGGATCATCTGGTGGATCTGTGCGATCTCCCGGGCATTGGAGAAGAGCCCGGCATTGCCGGATATGCCTCCCTGGCAGGCGGCTGCTTCGTCGTGTACATATCCCTGGAGCATCTCCCGGCGCAGGTAGTCCATCTTTACGGTAGGGACTACGCTCTCTTTCTCCAGGAAACGGAGGGGCAGGTAGCCGGTATGGATAAGCTTCATGGGGGTATAGAACTCCCGGGCCAGGTAGGTATCGAGCGGCATACCGGTGATCTGTTCGACAATGTGTTGCAACAGGATAAACCCGACACAGCTGTATAGATATTTACGGGGTCTGAGGGTAGCGGAGGCTATTTGTTGCTGTATACTGTCGCGGAAGGTGGTGTCTATCCACATGTTTTCTCCCATGTGGAGGGCATACCGGTGGGTGCCTCCCCGGGAGACGAGGTTCTTTTTGTAGTCAAAGGTAGTGTTGATGTAGCTATTGACATCGACCCGGATGGTATGGTTGGCATCCCGTGTTTTGGAGTACATGCTTCCTTTAAGGGTCTCGGGATCTGCCAGTTCACGCCAGAAGGGAAGTACGGCGGGCAGGCCGGATTGGTGGAGCAGGAGCTCTTTAATGGTAATGGCTTTTTTATCGGTGCCCTTTAAAAAAAAAAGATGCTGGGAGGCGAGGTCTGTGATATTGAGTTTGCCCTGGTCGTATAGCTTCATCACAGCCAGCAGGGTAGCCGAAGTTTTGGTCAGGGAGGCAATATCGTAAACATCGTCGGGTTGTACGGGGCGGTCGCCTTCGTAGGTATGTTTGCCAAAGGCTTTGTCGTAGACGGGTTTGCCCTCTTTGAGGATCACGATCTGGCAACCCGGTATAGCTTTGGCAGCAATAGCATCCCGGGCTATTTTATCGATCTTTTCTAAGACCTCGGAGCGCATACCGAAATCTTCGGGTATATAGGTGGGTTTCATATCGGGGGTAAGGGTGACTCCGCTTCCGGCGGGGTAGAGTTGTCCCAGATTCATGGCCAGGCGTCCGGAGGCTTCGGCCAGGCCGAAGAGCACGGCTGCTACCTGCTTTTGTACGTCAGGCTGGTTAGTATGGGCCAGGATAATGGAGGAGGCGTTGCGCAGGGTGGATTCAACTCCTTCCATGGTTTTATGGGAGGCAAAGAAGACGTATATTACATGGTCATCTTTGGAGAGCCGGGAGAGGAAGGAGGCATAGGCCTGGATATTGTCCTGGGCTACACAGACAAGGATCCGGGAGTGCTTTTTAAGATCGGCAATAAGAGTATTGCGCTGCGACTCAGTAGTACCGGGAGTCACTTTATACTGGGCCGTATAGGCGTATTTGTTGAGTTCGGAGGTAAAGGTGGAGGCACCGTCGCCGATCATTACCATTCCCATATTGGTATCTTCGGGATAGAGGGGTAACAGGTTGTTCTCATTGGCAACGACCGTGATAGCCGCCCGGCGTATATCGTGCAGGAGTTCTCCGACGTGAGGCTGGTTTAAGCGTTCGTTGAGCCCGGAGAGCCGGATGGGTTGCTGGTTCTGCACGCCTAAGGCATATTTATAGAGGAGTACTTTGCGGCATTTGCGGTCGATCTCCTCTTCGCTGATCTCGCCCCGCCGGATGGCCTCCAGGATGTTCTCCATCTCGGTCTTGAGGGGACGGGGGATCAGCAGCACATCGTTGCCTGCTTTCAGGGCAGCGGTCCCGAGGCTGCCGGGGGTTCCTACGCCTTTCATGGAGAGGGCGTCGGTAAAGATGAGGCCCCGGAATCCCATCTCCTCTTGCAGGAGGTGTTGTACGATATTGCGGGAGAGTGAGGAGGGCAAACGCTGGCCGGGGTCGAAGGCATTTACCTGTAGGTGGCCGACCATAATTCCTCCTACGCCTGCCTGAATGGCTTTTGCAAAGGGGTAGAGTTCAACACTATCCAGGCGTACCCGGTCGAAGGTGAGTACCGGGAGTGCTTTATGAGAGTCTACATCGGTATCGCCGTGTCCGGGAAAGTGTTTGGAGACGGAAAGTACGCCTCCACTCTCCAATCCGGCAGAATATGCGATCACTTTATCGGCTACTAAGTAGGGGTCGGCACCGAAGGCCCGGGTACCGATGACGGGATTTTTAGGGTTGATATTGACATCGGCTACGGGGGCGAAATTCACGTGTACCCCGATCTCCCGGAGCTGGCGGGCTACCTCGGCCCCGTATCGGTAGAGGATGCGGTCGTCGCTGATGGTTCCCAGAATGGCGTTGCGGGGAAAAACGGGTGTATTCTTCAGCCGCATGGAGAGGCCCCACTCGCCGTCGAAGGTGATCATCAGGGGAACGCTAGCTTCACCCTGGACCAGGTTGGTCAGGGCTACCTGGTCCTGGATCTGTCCGCCGGAGAAGAGGAGTCCTCCTACGTGGTAATTCTTCACGATATCGCGCAGGTGGGATATGTTCCCTCCGGATTGATCGGGTGCAATAGTGTAGACTAAGAGTTGTCCCACCTTTTGGCGGAGTGTCAGGTCGGAGGCTATGGAATCGACCCACCGGATACAGTCGGGGTCGTGTTGTACTTTATACGCAAGCAAAGGTTCTACCTGAGCCTTTACCGGGAGAGCGGAGGCGAGTAAGACTCCTCCTGCAAGCAGTAGCTTTTTTATCATCTCTTTTCCAGTTTCAAATCTACAGTTCCTACATATACCCCCTCTTTTCCTATCTGGCTGATATAGATCGTCCGGCCGTTGGCATTGAGATAGGGTTCGGGCCCTTCCATATAGGTGTGGGAATGGCCTCCGAGGATGAGATCGATGTTGCGGGTATGGCGTACTAAGTACTCATCGCATTCGGGATTAAAGGCCGAGGGTAACATGCCTAAGTGTGATAAACAGATAACAACATCGCAATCATTTTGGTTTTTTAAAAGGGCGGCTATTTCGTTGGCTTTTTCTACCGGGTCGAGGTAACCGACACCTTCAAAGTTGGAGGCGGCTACTAATCCTTCCATCCGGGGAGAAATGCCTAGTACACCGATACGTACTCCCTGGCGTTCAAAGATCTCGTAGGGTTGGGTCAGCCCTTCTACGACGGTGCCGGTAAAGTCGTAATTGGCACACAGGATGGGAAAGCCGGCCATCCGGAACAGGCGGGCCATATTCTCCAGGCCAAAATCGAACTTGTGGTTACCGACGGCACAGGCATCGTATCCCATCACGTTCATGAGTTGTACTTCTACTTCGCCTTTGAAAAGGTTGTAGTAAGGGGTTCCCTGTGAAAAGTCTCCGCTGTCAAAGAGAAGGAGGCCGTGGTGTTCTTCGCGTTCTACGGCAATAGAGGCAGCCCGGCGCACAAAGCCGGCTTTGCCTGCGTTGCGTCCGCCGGCAGGGATGGGCTCAATGCGGTTGTGGGTATCGTTGGTATGGAGAATACGCAGGGAAATAAGTTCCTGTGCCGGTAATACTGCCGGAAGGAGGGTGAGTAACAGGGATGTAAATAAGGTATATCTATTTATTTTCATACGTGTGGGTTGTTAAGGTTTTACCATAATACGGCCATCCAGGGTAGCTGTTATTACCTGGCCGGCGGCACTTTGCCGTTGTACGTAATTGAGGAAGAGTTCCCGCAAAGTGGCATTTTCGGGACACTCCTGCCGGGTATGCTGAGCCAGTGAAGGGAAGCCGTCGTTTCCTTCGGCCAGGTAATCAATGGTGGCAATACGGTAGTTCTTCTGCGGGTCAACAGGTGCTCCGGCTACCCGGGCAGCCAGGAGTTTGCCGTCGCCGGAGATCTCCAGCTTTACCCCGGCTACGCCTTGTCCCCCGCTTTGGGCAATCTCTCCAAAAAGAGAAAGAAGATGATCCCCGGATAGTTCGACTACGCAAAGGGCATTCTCAAAGGGAAGGATCTCGTATATTTTTCCAAAGGTAATTTCTCCCTGGGGCAGGTCGCTGCGGATACCGCCCATATTCATAATGGCAAGATCGGCGGGGCGGCCGGTGCGGAGTTGTGCACTCTCCAGCAATACATCAGAGATGAGGTTGGAGAGAAGCCCTTCGGGTTTACCGGTTGTCATATTTAAGGCGGAGGTACCCACTACAGGGAGCATGATGCTATCCATGCGGGCTTTATAGAGGGAAACGATAGCTGCCGCCTCTGCATGGGGCAGGGCATCCAGAACGGAATCTATTTCTATGCGTCCTCCCTCTACCGATACCAGTGTATAGGAAGGCCGGCAGGAGAAAAAGAAAAATCCTGCCGTAAGGAGCAGAATAAGGGATCTGAAACTCTTTTCCAGGTTCATACCAATGTGTTTTAGGGTGGAGCCAGGGTGGTGCCCGGGAGCACAAAACTACAAAATTATTTTTATACATTTGGCTATCTGACAAATATTTCGTTTCTTTGCACCGCTTTCGCGCAATCGCTGTCAAAAGTAGAGAGATTTGATATGTTGCGTTGTAACAATAATAATTAAAATATAAACAATGGATTTTATTAAAATTGCCGAAGAAGCATTTGCAAGCGGAAAAGAGCATCCAAAATTTAAAGCCGGTGATACCGTAACGGTAGCGTACCGCATCAAAGAGGGTAACAAAGAGCGTATCCAGTTATACCGCGGTGTGGTGATCAAGATTGCAGGCCACGGTAACAAAAAACGTTTTACCGTACGTAAAATGTCAGGTACGATTGGTGTAGAAAGAATTTTCCCGATGGATTCTCCGTTTATCGACAGCATCCAGGTGAACAAGGTGGGTAAAGTTCGTCGTGCTAAATTGTACTACCTGCGCGCACTGACCGGTAAAAAGGCAAGAATCAAAGAAAAGAGAGTGAACGCTTAACCGGAAGCGAACCAACGAAATAAGAGAGAGGAGCCTGTGTTTTACAGCTCCTTTCTCTTTTTTATGTACGGTTGTTTTCTAGGTGAATTCCGTTTTTATTCCTCATTTTTTTTGTATGGAGAGGAATATCGATCGTTTTTTTGCTATATTTGTAATAAAGCCTGAAAGTGCAGGCTTAAAACAACCACACAGAGGCTCCGGAAGACCGGATAGATCTTTCCCGAAAAGAGTATAAGGGTATTTTTTAACCGGGAAGAGAGGGGAAGTTAGCCGGCCGGTTAACCTCCCGGAAAGGGTGAGCGTTTTATTTCCTCTGGTTTTGACCATCACCTGACTGCCTTCCGGATACCTTTACCTACTCCCTCTATCTTCTTCTCCCTGACTCACTTTTACCGGTGTTTGCAAACCCGGGATTGCAATATAATACTCCCTTTCCGGTAAATCGTTTTTTTCATCAAAAAGTAATAACAGGCAGGTTGCATAAACCGATAAAACTCCTAACTTTGCGTTCGATTTGGGCAAATCTTTCTTCCGTAAGTGTACGATGGGTTTCCCAACCAGTGGTTACGAACAAAATTTTATTACTAAAAAAGAGCTAATTATGATGTATTCACACGAAGTGGAACACATGTGTGTTGTGAAGAAGGGTCCGAACCATGGACCGGCTCCCATACCCCAGGAAGGCAAATGGGTAAAATCTAAAGAAATTGTTGATATTTCAGGCCTTACACACGGTGTAGGCTGGTGTGCTCCCCAGCAGGGTGCCTGTAAACTTACATTGAATGTGAAAGAGGGCATCATTCAGGAAGCTTTGATCGAAACGATCGGATGTTCGGGTATGACTCACTCAGCGGCTATGGCTTCTGAGATCCTTCCGGGAAAAACGGTTCTGGAAGCGCTGAATACCGACCTGGTTTGTGATGCGATCAACACAGCTATGCGTGAATTATTCCTCCAGATCGTTTACGGACGTACACAGAGTGCTTTCTCTGAAGATGGTCTGCCTATCGGTGCAGGCCTGGAAGACCTGGGTAAAGGTCTCCGCAGCCAGGTAGGTACGCTGTATGGTACGCTTGCCAAAGGTCCACGTTACTTAGAGATGGCAGAAGGTTACATCAGCCGCATCGCCCTGGATGCCAACGATGAGATCTGCGGCTATGAGTTCATCCACATGGGTAAATTTATGGATGAGATCAAAAAAAGTACGGATGCGAACGAAGCGCTGAAAAAAGTTACCGGTACTTACGGACGTTTTACTGAAGAAGCCGGAGTTGTAAAATATATCGACCCACGTCACGAATAAAAATAAGGAGGAAATACAATATGGCATTACTTGAAAGTTACGATCGTCGTATCGACAAAGTTAACGCAGCGTTGAACGCTAACGGTATCAAAGACCTCGAAGAGGCAAAAGCGCTTTGCGATAGTATTAGTGTGGATCCTTATAAAATTTGTGAAGAGACTCAGCCTATCTGTTTTGAAAATGCGAAATGGGCGTATGTAGCGGGTGCTGCTATCGCTGTTAAAAAAGGTTGCAAAAATGCGGCTGATGCTGCCGAAGCGATTGGTATCGGTTTGCAGGCTTTCTGTATCCCGGGATCTGTAGCCGAAGACCGCAAGGTGGGTATCGGACATGGTAACCTGGCTGCCCGCCTGCTTCGGGAAGAGACTAAATGTTTTGCTTTCCTGGCCGGACATGAATCTTTTGCTGCCGCCGAAGGGGCTATCAAGATCGCTGCTAAAGCAGATAAGGTACGTAAGGAACCGCTTCGTTGTATCCTGAACGGATTGGGTAAGGACGCGGCTCAGATCATTTCACGTATTAACGGATTTACATACGTTCAGACTGAGTTTGATTACTTCTCAGGTGAACTCAAAGTGGTTCGTGAAATTGCTTACTCTAACGGAGACCGTGCCAAAGTAAAATGCTACGGTGCCGATGATGTACGGGAAGGGGTAGCAATTATGCGCAAAGAGGGTGTGGATGTATCGATTACAGGTAACTCTACAAACCCGACGCGTTTCCAGCACCCGGTTGCCGGTACTTACAAAAAAGAGTGTATCGAGAATGGTAAGAACTACTTCTCCGTAGCTTCCGGTGGTGGTACAGGACGTACGCTGCACCCGGATAACATGGCTGCCGGTCCTGCTTCTTACGGTATGACCGATACGATGGGACGTATGCACGGGGATGCCCAGTTTGCCGGTTCTTCCTCTGTTCCCGCTCACGTAGAAATGATGGGATTCCTGGGTATGGGTAACAACCCGATGGTGGGTGCTACTGTAGCGGTGGCTGTGGATATTGCTACTGCACCGAACAAGTAATTTCAATTACGATTATATCAGGCCACCGGACCTTTTGAGGGGTTCGGTGGTTTTTTGTTTTTTATAATTATAAAACCAAAGAAGGATGGATATTTTAAAAATTGCAGAAGAGAACCAGCAACGTACGTGGCAGATCGTGGAACAAAGCGGGGTGATCCTGTTATGGGAAAGCATTGAGGCAACCGTTTATATAGTGGGGTCGCTCCGGTCGGGGCTGCTGATGAAGAACCGGGATATTGATATTCATATCTATACGGACCGGGTTTCGCTGACTGAGAGTTTCGGGGTGATACAGCAACTGGCGGAAAGGCTTTTCCTGAGGGAGCTCACCTACATGGATCTGCGGGATACGGAAGAGGAGTGTGTGGAGTGACATGCCTTACACGAAGATAAGGAGGGAAAAACCTGTAAACTGGATATGATCCATATACGCCTGAGATCGAAGTATGACGGTGTAGTGGAAGGGGTAACGGAGGCTATTATGGAGAAGCTGACACCGGAGCTACGGAAAACAATTTTGCAGGTAAAGTTTGAGGTACCGCAGGGAGTGAGTATTCCGGGAATAGAGATCTATCACGCTATTTTTACCGGAGGTGTACAGAGTTATCAGGAACTGGAAGAGTGGCGGAAAAAGTCTCCGTTGACCGATAGCCTGGAGTGGAGGCCGTAATTTATGGGATAGGAAAGCGGGATAATGCAGTGTTTGAAAGGTAGAATATGCATTGCACCCTGCGTGTCCGGATAGTTAAGTTGAAAGACAGTGCTGTTATATTCTGTAGCTGCCCCATTCTGTAAAACCTGTACCTGGAAGAACTTATTCTTTACCGCCTCGGGAAATAAAGTTAAAATTCCTATATTTGCAGCTTGTATATATTAGGTTAATGTAATTAGAGCTGATTTTGGGTATAGATAATAACACCGGACTGTATGTCTCCTTTTTTGCCTATTCGATAGGTGTTTTCTTAATTGGTATTTATTTCTACAATTGTTCGAAGAACGGACTGGCCTTCTATTTTCTGGGGGAAAGACAGATCAATCCCTGGGTTACTGCATTGAGTGCATAGGCATCGGATATGAGTGCGTGGCTGTTTATGAGCCTGCCCGGTGCTGCCTGCCTATTCGGTTACCGGGCTGCCTGGATCGCTATCGGACTTTTTATCGGGACTTACCTCAACTGGAGGATCGTGGCACACCGGCTACGCAATTTTACAGCGAGCTTTGGGGATTCGATCACGGTACCGGAGTATCTTCAAAACCGGTTTCATACCCAATTTCCTTATATCCGGCTGATCTGTTCGACTGTTATTCTTATCTTTTTCCTGCTTTATGTGGCTTCGGGCTTTAGTGCGGAGGCTAAATTGTTTGAAGAACTTTTCAGCATGAATTACCGGTCGTCCCTGTTCCTGTGTGCTTTTATTATTCTTTTCTACACTTTCCTGGGAGGATTTCAGGCGGTATGCTGGACAGACTTTTTCCAGAGTATCCTGATGTTCTTTGCGTTGCTGATCGTACCCATTATTGTATTGGGAAGGCTTCCTGCCTCAGAGAGTGGGGAACTGGTTTCAGGAGAGTATGTATTGGGGACGCTCTTCTCCTCACAGACGGATAATGGGATTGGGGATATTATTTCAGGGTTGGGCTGGGGCCTGGGCTATTTTGGGATGCCTCACATCCTGGTACGTTTTATGGCTATCCGTTCGGCTGATGAGATCAAGCGTTCGCGGGTTATCGCTGTAAGCTGGGTATTCCTGACACTGGCTGCTGCCATTGCTATCGGTGTATTCGGTGGGGCTTACCTGGCTTCACAGGGAGTGGTCTATGAGACCCAGGCAATGGCAGAGCGTATTTTTATGCGGCTCTCCACCATGCTTTTCTCTTCGTGGATAGCGGGTATTTTGTTATCGGCGATTCTGGCCGCTATTATGAGTACAGTCTCTTCACAGCTGTTGGTAGTAGGTTCTGCTATGGTGAATGACATTTATTGTATGTTCAGCAAAAATCAGACCAATAAAAGATCTATGTTACTCAGCCGTATCTCCATTGTGTTGGTTACCGGACTGGGTATCGGTCTGGCCTGGTTCCCGGATAGTTCGGTAATGGGATTTGTATCGTATGCCTGGGCTGGTTTTGGAGCTACGTTTGCTCCGATTATTTTGTTATCGCTAATCTTGAAGCGGCTGACCCTGAAAGGGGCGATGGCGGGTATGGTACTGAGGGCTGTAGGAGTGATTGCTTGGGAGAGTTTAGATATGTATAGTGTTACCGGATTTACTTCGATCGTACCTTGCTTTATTTTCTCTATCCTTAGTATCGTAGTGGTCTCTTTACTGGATAAAGAGCCGGATAAGAAATTGATGGATCAGTTTGAAAAGGCTTCGAATATGTAAAAGAAAGAAGATATTTAGTTAAATGTGAGTCATAAAAGTCCTGCAATCTCTGTTTGATTGCGGGATTTTTTTATGAGAGCTACCAGTTAGGAACCAACGGCCAGTGAAGCTAAACCGGAGACAGCAGAACTACTGAGTAGTATTTGAATGAAAGACCGACGCTAACCAAAGTGATAAAGGAGAATATTTTTATCTTTCTGTGATCCTGCAAAGATCACCTGATATAGAAAAAAGATAGCGGGAGGTATCCTGTGAAAATAGAAGTTTCATTACCTTTGCACGCTGAAAATTAAAGAAATTAAAAATAGAGTTTTATGGGATATTATTCTCCTGTTGAAATGACGGAAGCGTTCCGTTCATCGGGTATTTATAAGGGAAACCTGCCGGTTGTTAAGTTTATGGTAATTGCTATGCTGGGAGGAGCTTTTATTGTACTGGGAGGGCTTCTCTCTGTGATGGTGGCAGGAGGAATGCCTGGTGTGGGTGCAGCTAATCCGGGAATTATAAAATTTATAGCAGGTGCCCTCTTCCCTGTAGGTCTTATCCTGGTATCTGTTACGGGAGCGGATCTTTTTACGAGTTATTGTGCTGCTTTTACCATGTCGCTCTGCAAAAAAGAGATAGGGGCTGCAAAGTTTATCAGGTTCCTGCTCCTCTCCTACTTCTTTAACTTTATAGGTACTCAGTTTGTTGCCTGGCTACTGACTGCTTATACAGGTATCCTGAGCCACGAACCCTGGCTCTCTTATCTGCATACTTATTCGGGTGCCAAAGTTAATCAGGATTTTCTAAAGGTTTTTGTAAAAGGGATAGGGGCGAACTGGCTGGTTTGCTTAGGTATGTTTATGGGGTATGCTGCCAAAGATATCTCCGGAAAGTGTATCGGCATCTGGATACCGGTGATGCTTTTTGTTACGCTGGGTTTTGAACACTCAATTGCCAATATGTTCTTTATCCCGGCGGCTATTTATACCGGAGCACCGATCAGCTGAGGAGAATTTATCGTGCAGAATTTAATTCCTGCTATACTGGGAAATTTTGTGGGAGGAGCGGTTTTGGTAGTGGTTGTATATACC
>JAJPZL010000257.1 GCA_021204375.1 Bacteroides sp. | reverse complement strand
TTATCTATAGATTGGTTTTATATGCTAACTGTTTTAACTTAGAGTTCAAATCCAGAATTTATATTAGGAGATTATTCTGATAATCATTTACTTTAATACTATCTACGATGGATTCTTTGACCGGCTTATGGCTCGTTATCCTCATATTACTCGCAACGATATGCGCCTTTGTGCCTATATCAGGCTTAACCTTAATACCAAAGAGATAGCAGCCTATATGAATATCACTCCTGCCAGCGTAGAGATAGCCCGGCACCGTCTCCGCAAAAAACTGGAACTGGGAAAAGAGGCTAATCTGCAACATCATCTTTCTACGATATGAAAAGAGAGATGTTAAGGCATCAAATACGACTAAATATCTAATAATAAATAGATTATAAAATATAAAAAAAAAGAATTGTAAAGGTACCTAAAATAGCTTTTTATGTGCTGTAAAAGTTTTGTAAAGGCCTTTTTTTCTTTGTTACATGTGTTTGTCTTTATTTTGTATTGCATGCAGGTCAAAATCCCCTGACTAACTTCAATTATAGTAAAAATTAAAACAGACAAACGAATGAAGACACAGAAAAAACCTCAAACCAATGATCGGTTCCTCGCATAACCGATACCTCTCTTTTCTGGCCGTCCTGGTCTTTTCTGCTTCCGTATATGCACAGCAGATACCCATAAACGGATCGGTAAAAGATACTTCCGGAGAACCGTTGATCGGAGTCAATGTACGGATAGGGGGACAGGAATATGGAGTAATTACGGATATGGAAGGGAATTACAACCTGGAAGCACCGACTGACGGGGAGCTTATCTTCTCTTATATCGGTATGAATACGGTTACCGAAAAGATCAATAGCCGCAGGACTATCCATATAATCCTGAGTGAAAATACAGTTTTATTAGACAATGTAGTGGTTACCGCACTGGGTATTAAACGGGAAGAGAAAGCACTGGGTTATTCGGTACAAAAGGTGGAAGGTGATGTTCTGCAAACGGTAAAAGGACTGAATGTAGGTACTTCGCTCTCGGGAAAAATAGCCGGGGTAAAGGTACTTAACTCCAGTGAATTTGCAGAAGACCCCAATCTGACGGTACGTTGGGAGACACCGATCTTAGTGATTGACGGGGTACCTTACAAGAACCTCACACTTTCGGATATTCCGGCCGATAATATCGAAGAGATCAGTGTGCTGAAAGGGGCTACTGCATCGGCGCTGTACGGTGCCCGTGGAGGAAGCGGTGCGATTATGATCACCACTAAAAAAGGAGCCGACCAGAAGGGACTTTCGGTAGCTATTAACAGCAGTACCATGTTTACTGCCGGTTACCTGGCCATTCCGGAAGCGCAGTCTACCTTCGGTCGCGGAACCTCCGGGGTGTATAACCAGACCGCCGACCGGGTATGGGGACAGGTGATGGATGGAACGATGATCGAACAGTGGGACCCGGTATCCAAAACATTCCGGGAGATGCCTTACCTGCCTGTGGGTAAAAATAACTTCAAGAATTTTATGGAACAGGGCTTTGTGACCAACAACAACCTGAGTGTGGCCCAGAAAGGGGAGTATGGAACGCTGCGGGCTTCCGCCAGCTGGATACAGAACAAAGGGCAATATCCTAACAACCGCATCAATAAATACTCCTATTCGCTGGGAGGAGAGATGAATATCGATAAATTCACGCTCTCTTCTTCGATGTCTTATACCAAGCACGAATCGCCGAATGCCGGATTTAACGGGTATAAGAATTACGACCCGATGTATTCGTTGCTGATCCGGACAGGTGCTGATTACGATGTGCGCCAATACAAAGATTACTGGCTCGTGAAAGAGGAAAAACGGAATAATTCCTACGATGAAAATATAAACAGCTTAGACAACCCCTATTTCCAGCAATACGAACGGACACGGAGCATTGATAAGGATGTATTCAGTGGTATGTTCAATGCGGGATATGAATTGTTACCGTGGTTAAGAGCCAATATACGGTTGGGACTTGATTACTACTCTTCGGGGCAGGAGGTAAAGATATCCCAGGGTAACCTGACCGGTTCGGGAGAAGATTACGGATGGTCGAACAAGCTGATAGGTCACTATGCCAATACCCAGGAGAGTGGCTGGAGTATTAACAACGATTTCCTGCTGAGCGGAGAGAAGACATTTAACGACTTTACCGTAGAGGGGTTACTGGGAGGTTCGATCTATTATATTAATGACAAAATCCTGATGGGCAATACAGTAGGAGGGATCTCTATTCCGGGATATTTTTCCCTGAAAGCCTCTGTACAGAATGCAGCGGTTACCTCTACCCTTTCCAAGATGCAGACAAATAGTTTGTATGGCAGAGTAGGGGTATCGTGGAGAAGCACAGTTTACCTGGAAGAAACATTGAGGAACGACTAGAGCTCCACTCTGCCGGAATCCACCCGTTCTTACATGTATCCTTCCATCTCGGGTAGTTTGATCGCTTCCGAATTGCTCCCGAAAACCAACTGGCTCTCTTTGTGGAAGTTGCGTGGTTCGTGGACTATCTCCAAAACTCCGGCCTCTATCTATGAGAATAATGTAGCCTATTCGATAGGGACCAATGTCTGGGGGAATACCCCTTCGGCCTCCCTGCCCTCTTCCGTTAAGAACTCGGATATTAAACCGACTGCCAAAGCAAGCATGGAGATCGGTACTATGCTAAGTATATTACAGAACCGGTTATCCTTTGACCTTGCTTACTACAACACCCGGCTTTACAACCGCATTGTATCGCAATCGGTATCGGGAGCTTCCGGATATAGCACCACTTTTATCAATACCAACGAAGAGATATCTACCCGGGGATTTGAATTCAGCATCAACGCCACTCCTGTAAAGATGGGTGACTGGCAGTGGGATATCAATACGAACTGGACCAAATACGGCCGTTACTATACCCGCCTGGACGAGGAGTTCTCGGCTGATAAACCATGGGTAAAGAAGGGAGAACGGTACGATACGTATATTATCAAGGACTTCCAGTATAGCCACGACGGAAAGATCATCCACGACAACGGGGTACCGCTCTACTCTGCCTATGACTCTGTATGGGGATACAGTGATTCGGACTGGATCTGGGTGAGTAGGAACAACCCTGCGCTATAAGAATTTCACCCTGAATGTAGCGGTAGACGGACGTATAGGAGGATTGACTCCAACCATTACGGAAGCTTATATGTGGTTAGCCGGTTCGCATCCCAAATCGGTTGTACCCGAACGTTTTATTGACTCTGAGCAGGCACTGGCCGGTAACAACGACTATACGGGTTCATATATCGGAAAAGGGGTGAAGGTGGTATCGGGTTCTGCTACCTATGATACCTACGGGAATATTGTAACCGACGACCGGATCTATGCTCCGAACAATGTGGCTGTGAAATATAAATCCTATATCGATGTAGCCCATAAAAACTTTATCTGGGGAGGAAGTGCTTCGCCGCTGGATATATACAGCACTACTTTCCTGAAGCTGAGGGAAATATCCCTGACGTATGACCTGCCCCGTAAAATAAGCAGGAAATTTCGTTGTCAGAGTGCCGCTGTCTCTTTTGTAGGACAGAATGTACTGATGTGGGCAAAAGATTTTAAATATTCCGACCCGGACGGAGGTACCGAGAACCTGAGCGACCCCTCTGTACGTTACCTCGGATTCAATGTTAAACTCAATTTTTAAATCAGCAGCCTTATGAAAACAGTAAAAAATAGTTTTGTATGGATGGTATTGGCTGTTATTGCCTTGTGCGGATGTGATAACTTTGACGATATAAATACCAATCCGGATACCACCACAAAGGTTCCGTCCTCTATGCTTTGTACCAATATTCTTCTGCAGATCACCAAATACAGTGGAGATACCAAAGCTTACATCGCAGATAATGCTTTACCTAAATATGTGGCCTATGCCAACGAAGGTAAAATGGCCGAACAATATAACCGCCTGGGAAGAGCTAGTTTCGGATTCTATACCATCTGGCCCAAAGCGAACAATATGGTGGAATATGCTTTAGGAGATATTTATGAGGATGGATACCGGGGAGTAGCTCACTTTGCTAAAGCTTATGCCCTCTATGATATGACGATGCGCATGGGAGATATTCCCTGTTCTGAAGCGGGAAAAGGGGATGATAACTTCCGTCCGGCTTACGACACCCAGGAACAGGTATTCATCACCATCCTGAATGAACTACAGGAAGCAACCTCCTGCTTTGAAAAGGCCACCGGAAGAGTCTTTACCGGGGATGCGGTATACGACGGAGATCCGGAATTATGGAGAAAAGCCTGTAACTCTTTTGCCCTGAAAGTATTGATGACTCTCTCCCTGAAAACAGAGGTAGCTTCACTGGAAATAACAAACCGTTTCGCAAAGTTAGTGGAAGAACCGTTATTAACCAGTAACGAGGATAACTTCCGGGTACGCTATGCGGATGAGACCGGTAAATATCATCCGTTGTACGATCAGTAGAAATTTACTACCAATACGATTATAAGTTCTCTCTTAGTCAATGCTTTAAAAGAGTTGAATGACTACCGCCTTTTTTATTACGCAGAACCCTCTGAGTTAAAACTGGAAAATGGGTTAACAGAGGATGATATGGATGCCTATGTAGGAGTAAATGTAGAGGATAGTGACGACCTGATCAACCAGATCTATAACAGCCGAGACTATTCACAGATCAACAACCGGTATCACCTGTTGAAAGACTCCGAACCGCTGACACTGATCAGTTATGCCGAACAAAACCTGATCCTGGCCGAAGCTGCCGAAAGAGGATGGATAACCGGATCTTCCAAAGATTATTATGAAGCGTGAGTAAAGGCGGCACTCAGTGCAGTAGGTTCGACAAGCAGTATATATGCGCATGGACGTAAAATTACCCAGGAGTATATCGATACCTATTTTACCGGAGAGGCGGCCTATAAAACAACTACCTCCGAAAGGCTGGAATAGATCTGGATGCAACGCTACCTGTTGCACTTTATGCAGAACCCGTTGTCCAGCTACTTCGACTACCGGCGTACTGCCTACACGGAGTTCCCGGTAAACCCCAACACAACATTGAATGAGAATAACAAAGAGGGGATCCCGATGCGCTGGCTCTATCCGGAGAATGAAGCGACCACCAACCGGTCGAACTTAGAAACAGCCCTCGACAGACAGTATGACGAATACGATGAGATCAATAAATTAATGTGGATTTAAAATAAAATGCCTATGCGTACCATCCAATGTTGGGTTATCCTGCTGCTCCTGGCAGCAGGATGCACTTCTGCCCCGGAAAAAAAGAGTGTGATTGAGACAGAAAGCGGACTGTGGGAACTGGTCTGGAGTGATGAATTTGATTACACCGGCCTGCCGAACTCTACCCGCTGGAGTTTCAATACGGAAAGGAATAAATGGGCGTGGGGGAACCAGGAACTTCAGTGGTACACCGACAGGAAACAGGAAAATGCCTGGGTAGAGAACGGCGTGCTTACCATCACTGCACGCAAAGAGGATCTCCACGGAAAAGAGTATACCTCGGCCCGGTTAAGGACGAAAGGAAAAGGTGACTGGAAATACTGCCGGGTAGAAGTGAAAGCACAGCTCCCGGCGGGAAGAGGAGTATGGTCGGCCATCTGGATGTTACCCACGGATGTTGTATATGGGGAATGGCCCTATAGTGGTGAAATCGATATTATGGAGCATGTGGGATATACTCCCGACTCTGTCTTTTTCACCGTTCATACCCTTCATTACAATCACCTGGAAGGTACCCAGGTGAGTGGTACACTCTTTGATACGACCTTGACCAAGGAGTTCCATGTGTATGCGCTGGAGTGGGAAGAGGAGGAATTACGGAGCTATGTAGACGACCGGCTCTACTTTACCTTCCGGAAAAACGATGCCGGTTTTGAAGCCTGGCCCTTTAACCAATCCTTCCACCTGCTGCTGAACCTGGCTATCGGAGGGAACCTGGGAGGTATAGAAGGAGTGGACAACAGCCTGTTCCCTCAACACTATGTAATTGAGTATGTAAGGGTATACAAAAAGAGAGAGGCATGAAACAGTATATCCAATTATTGAGTTTACTTTTACTCTTCTGCGGATGCCGGCAGGCAACTTCTCCTCCTGCGGAAACAGATTCTCTGTGGGTATTCACTAATTATACGATACCCACCGGAGAAAAAGGCGCGGTGATCGGAGAGATATCCGGAACAGGAGATACCGGAGCGTTCCGCCTGCTCCGGGACCAAACAGGAAAGTTCCGGATAGTGGATAGGAACAAGATCGCTCTGAAAGAGGAGACGGAACTGGGAGAGAATGACCCCTATCGGTATGAGATAGAGATCGGATCCGGCAAGTACAGCAAAAAATTGAGTTGGTCAAAGATGACTTTATCCGGAATGGGGTCATTGCCCACCGGGACGCCTGGAAGCATTACAAGGTAAGCCAGAACTCCATGGGTTCTCTCAGAAAGGGAATAGAACTGGGCTGCGAAGGAGTAGAGTTTGATGTATGGCTTTCGCAGGACGGTGAAATAGTTTTATCGCACGACCCGGAGATTGGCGGTAAACCGGTAGAACACTTCTCATTTGCCGAACTGAGAGAGGTAGCACTGGAAGGAGAGGAACAAGTACCCTCGTTAAAGGAGTATCTGGAACTGATCAAAACGCAGAACCGCACCCGGCTGGTGCTGGAGGTAAAATCGTCCCAACTCAGTAAAGAAAGAAGTGTAGAACTGGCAGAAAAAGCGGTACGGATGGTTCACGAACTGTGTGCACAGGCCTGGGTAGAGTACATCAGTTTTAACTACGATGTATTACTAAAAATACGGGAACTGGATAGTACGGCTGCCATCAGCTTGCTGGAGGGGTATAAAACGCTGGAAGAGCTGCAAGCCGACAGAGTAACAGGAATTGATTATTACTTTACCGCTTTTCTGGAAGATACCACATTCATAGAGAGGGCTCACGCAATGGGATTTACCACCAATGCATGGACCGTAAATGAGGCAGGGGTCATGGAAAAGTTACGAGATATGGGCATTCGCTATATTACGACGGATGAGCCCGAAATGTTACTGGAACAGATCTCATCACTTAAATAATATAAAACAGTTCAGGTATTTAGTTCTCAGGAAAAGAGATTGTCTACAAGTAAGTAAGAAGTGCATTTCATCCTGATGGGAGAAATGCACTTTCTGTGTTATTATTTAAAGAAATTACCCAATGTCCCCAATATATTGCCATGCTGGTCATTGTTACTACCCGAGAAAGCATTCACCAGGGATTCCAGGTTAAATCCGCTTCCGGAAGAGTTATTCATTTTGGAAGAGAGCATACTGATCAACGAAGGGACCAATCCGGAAGCGAACGAATTGGAGGTACCCTGAGGCAAACCCACCTTTTGCATCAGTGCATTGGTAAGCATCGATTTAATACCATTCACAATAGGGTTCCCTGCTGTATTTGCCGTACTATTTCTAAAGAGGGAGGATAATGAAGAGAGATTGGATGGGGTTAAATGTTGTTTCAGTCCATCGGTCACTGCTTCGGTGGTAACCTGCACGGTCTGCTGCTTTTTATCTTCCGGTATCTCTGTATTGGCATTTACCGCCTGCTCGGCATACTCTTTTATCAGACCTAAAATTTGTTCTAACATATCGTTTTTCTTTATGGATTCTATCCTTTTAACAACGACTCCGAAAAGGATGTTCTCCGAAAAGTGAAAATGTTTGTTAAGGGATTTACGGACAGAAAAAAGGAGCTTTTATCAGCTCCTTTTTCTCTATAGATTATAAATGTTACTCAATATATCTGACTTTTTCAGGATCACGTTGTTTTGCATCGGGAGATTCATCTTTATAGCCTAAGCAGATACCTACGATCACCTCATAGTTTTCCGGAAAATTAAGGGATTCCAGCACATCTGCTGCCCGGGGATCCTTCAATACATGAGGGATGGAGCCTACCACACAGGTACCCAACCCCATAGATTCGGCAGTCAACAGGATGTTCTGGGTAAGGAGCCCGCAATCAAACGCACTATACATTTTTCCGTATCCTGAGCTACCACGATCACGGTAGAGGCATCAAAGATAGCTTTCTCATTCACAGCGCGGAACTTAGCCAGGATACCGGGATTCTGGATAACCCGTACCTGCCAGGATTGCAGGTTGCTGGCACTGGGAGCCTGGATAGCACAATCCATGATGGTCTGCAACTGCTCTTTGGAAACCTGCTGGTCCGTATATTTACGGATACTGCGACGATTCCTGATATTCTCCACTACCACGTCATGCTTATCGACCTCAGTCTGACGGGTATTTTCCTGTTGCGGCGTACAGGCAAAAATAGCCGCACAAGCTACTGTCATTATAATCAGTTTCTTCATGTTTGAACCGTTTTTTGAAGTAATATATTTTATATCAGAAAATAAGCTGCCAATGTCCCACATCTCTCCACTCACCCAACTTCCATCCAATCTCTCTCATATGGGAAACCTGTTTAAAACCAAACTTTTCGTGCAGTTGTACACTGGCCTGGTTGGGAAGACAAATTCCCGCAATGAGTACATGAACCTGGGTTTTATCAATTTCCTCGATCAGCCTTTCATAAAGAAGCCGTCCGTATCCCCTGCCTGTATACTTCTTATCCAGGTAAATGGTAATTTCGCAGGTATAACTATAGGCTTGCCGCCTGTCCCACTGATGAATATAGGCATACCCTACCACCATACTCTTCTCCTCTACCACAAAAAAGGATAGTTCTGCTTTTCGCACTCCTTGATCCGCTCTCCTATCTGTTGCGGAGAGAGAGGTTCCATCTCAAATGTAATTGCTGTATGCTTAATATAATAATTATATATCCGGCAGATAGCAGACCTATCTTCCGGAACTACTCTCCGAAGCGTATAAGGAGCGGTCTCACTATACTCCATACAGCCTACTTTTTCCCGTAACGGAGTTTTTCCTCTTCAGTAATCTCTTTAATTACTCTACAGGGATTCCCGGCAGCCACTACTCCGGCAGGAATATCTTTATTCACTACACTCCCCGCACCGATGGTAGATCCTTCGCCAATGGTCACTCCGGGAAGGATGGTTACGCCCCCCCCCGATCCATACATGATTACCAATAGTAACAGGACGGGCATACTCCAGGCTCTTATTACGACGCTCTACATCCAGCGGATGACCGGCCGTATAGATGGCTACATTGGGAGCAATAAACACATTGTCCCCAATAAGAACCCGGGCCCCGTCCAGTATCACCAGGTTGTGATTGGAGTAAAAATTCTCTCCTATCTCAATATTATAACCGTAATCGCAGTAAAAAGGTTGTTCGATCAGGAACTCTTTTCCGGTTTTTCCCAACAATCCTCTCAGGAGTCTCTTTCTTTTTTTAAGTTTAGAGGGCTGTACCTGATTATACTCCCACAAAATATCTTTAGCACGGATACGCTCCTCTACCAGTTCTTTATCATAATTGGCATCGTAGATAAGTCCTTGTGCCGCTTTCTCTTTTTCAGTCATACTATTTGGTTTGTTTACTAATATAATCGGCTATAAAACAACAGGCGGGAGCCACTACATTCCCGTGGTCAAAGCCCTCCAGCTCATACAATCTGACGGATTGATTGCCCACTCCCTGCAAAACAGCATAGAGCGTAGCATTCTCTTCGTAACGGGCGGTCATTTCCAGTGTCCGGTTCCCGGTTAACAGAATAATAGGTGGCGTTCCGTTACGGGCCAGATGGGCCAGTGCATAACGATCGATCCAGGGAATTTTATCGGGATTGGGAAGTCCCATCTCTTTGCGGATAGTATAATGGGTAAAAGTCTGACCACTTACCGGTAACCAGCCAGCTACCTGGTCGGCATCTACACCAAACTTTTCCAGATACTCTTTACCGAGTGCAGCCATCAGAACCAGGTATCCCCCTGCCGAATGTCCGCCTACAAATATTTTATCCGGATCTCCTCCATACGAAGCGATATTCCGGAATACCCAGGCAATAGCCTCGGCTGTATCTTCAATATAGGCCGGATAGGTAGCACGGTGGCTTAACCGGTAATTGGGAGAAACGACGGCAAAGCCTCTTTCGGTAAGCTCCCGGGGTAGCTCTTTCTCTCCTCCGGTAAGCCCGCCGCCATGAAACCAGACCACGGTGGCAAAAGCCTCTTTTCCTTCCGGATAGTAGATATCTAATTTACATCTTTCCTGCCGGTAGACATCCTTTTCCGGGGTCAGGAGATAAGATACATCCGTAAGGGTTTGGTAAGACAGCTGGGCCCATACCCAGGTTACACACAACAAAGAGAGAAGTAAAGCATATTTTCTCATACGTTCCTGTTTTTAGTTCCTACTATAAATAACAAATGAAAAAAGAAAAATTTCCGGGCCGGGTCAAAGAAATGATACGGTTTTACCCGAAGCGCACTAATTTAGTAATAAATCGGAGAATAATCCAGCTTTCCCGGAAATAAGTCTATGTCCTTTAGTGAAAGAGATAGCTATCTTTGTATATAAACTACATAATTCAGGAGGATGAAGAAGCTCTCACAAAAATTAATTTGCTCTTTGCCATCTACGGAACCATCATTCCTTTACCCATACAGGCACAGACCATCTATGAACTGACCATACCGGAAAAAGAGAAAGAGATTTTCACCGGTCATCTCAAATTGTATGGGAACAACCCGGCAGGAGAAGAGATAGCCGTCAATAGCTATTATATGTCGGTCAATGATAAGCCGGTTATTCCGATCATGGGAGAATTCCACTACAGCCGGTATCCGCACCGGCAATGGGAAGAGCAGATCAGGAAGATGAAAGCCGGTGGAATTACTGTGGTTGTAACCTATGTATTCTGGAATATTCACGAAGAAGAGGAGGGAGTATTCAACTGGACGGGAGATCGTGACCTACGACACTTTATAGAACTCTGCCGAAAGAATCATGTACAGGCCCTGGTACGGATAGGCCCGTTCTGCCACGGAGAGATAAGGAACGGAGGATTCCCGGACTGGCTCTTTGCCAAACCCATAGAAGTACGTTCCAACGATGCCAATTACCTGAACTATGTGGAGAGACTTTACCGGGAGATCGAGAAACAACTGGAAGGATTATACTATAAAGACGGCGGCCCCGTTATCGGCATACAGATAGAGAACGAACATCAACATTCGGCGGCCCCGTGGGCCATCACCTATCCGGGCGCTCCCAAAGATCATACCAGTGCTACCTACGATGCTTCCATTACGATGGTAGGCGTCAGTGTACAGGATCAAACGATCAGCCGGGCCAATCTGGGTGATCTGTACATGAGAACGCTGAAACAAATGGCGATAGATGCCGGGATGATCACTCCCCTCTATACAGCAGCCGGATGGGGCAATGCAGCCGTTATCGGGAACGAAGCTATTCCTGTAACAGCCGCCTATACCTATCCCTTCTGAGGAAAAGTCCAGATGTCTCCTTTCTGCCGCTTTAAAGATATCCAGAAGAAGCCCGATTACTCTCCCGTACGCTACGAGACCGATAAGTTCCCCTCCTTCTGTGCAGAAATGGGGGTAGGCATCCAGATGATCTACTCCTGTCGCCCGGTCGTGACGGCCGAAGCAGCCGAAGCACTGATGGTACGCTCCCTGGGAAGCGGTGCCAACGGTATCGGATACTATATGTATCACGGCTGTTCTACTTCCCTGCGCAAAGACGGGATCGGCTTTTTCAGTGACGAGCCTATGGGAGTACCCAAGATCTCCTACGATTTCCAGACACCTATCGGGGAGTTTGGACGAATACGGGATTCTTATCACAATCTCCGGTTGATCCATCTTTTTGTACAGGATTTCGGGGATTTGCTGGCTCCTATGGAAACTATTTTACCTGAAGGCTACCAGGATATAACACCTGGCGACCGGGAGACCCTTCGTTATGCCGTGCGTACCAAAGGAGGAAGCGGCTTTCTGTTCATGGTCAATTTCCAGGATCACGATACTGCCCGGTACGACCAGAGAGATCTACAGATAAAAATTAATCTGGCTCAGGAAACAATGGCTATTCCTGCTTCAAAAGGGGTTACTTTGAAGAAGGATCAAAGTGTGATTCTTCCCTTTAACCTGGATCTTGAAGGCGCCCTGCTAAAATATGCCACTGCCCAGTTGCTCTGCAAAATTGACGACAAGGATATTCCACACTACTTTTTCTTTGCCCCGGAAGCTATGGAGAGTGAATATGTTTTTGAAGAGAGTTCGATTCGGGGAGTAAAGAAAACTTTTACACCACAACCAGGTCTGGAAAGTACTTTTACTGTGACTTCCGCCCGGGGTCAACGTATAAAGATTACGACCCTGACCCGGCAACAGGCACTTCACACCTATAAAACAGACGGGCGGATCGTACTAACCGAGGCTACCCTGGTACCGGGAAAGGAGGAATTTACTCTGCTCAGTTTGGGAAATAACCGGGTCGAATACATACTGTACCCTTCACGGGCCGGCTTTAAGACACAGGTTGCAGAGGTTCCGGAAGTAACTCCTGTTTATCAGGTAGAAAAAGCGGGTAGCAGAAGGATGAGCATAGAGGTAGAACCCAGCCGTGAACCGTATGTACAGGAACAGTTCCTGGAAATTTCCTATACCGGCGATGTGAGAATGGCTTTTATAAATGGCTCTATGGTATTGGATTACTTTTATTACGGAGCTCCCTGGCCAATTGGGCTCAATCGCTTTCAGGAAAAGATGAAAAATCATAGTATGGACTTTTACTTCCGTCCTTTGTATAAGAATGCAGAGTATATAGAGGATCTTCCGGCTTCCGTACTACCTGATTTTGGAGAAAAGAACTCTTATTTGAAGGTGGAGGAGATACGGGTGATCCCGGAATATAAAGTGATAGTAGTGTACTAACCCATAAACAGAACGATCTGTAGATAGCGTATTAGCGTTTAACTTATTCTCTTTTCACCGGAAATTAATCGACGGATAGTGAGAAAAAAGTCGTTTACCGCCCGGTTTCTCATCGTTTACCGCCCGTTTGCTGACGAGAAACCGGGCGTTTTCCCATCAGCAAACGGCTAGTTTCTCATCAGAAATAAACTAACTTCTTATCAGAAATAAACTAAGAGACTAACAAAACAAACAGGATAAAAGGATAGAATAGGCTGATAAAAACAAAGCAGTATGTACGGAGTAAGAATAAAAGCGAGTAAAGTATGATAGAAAATGATAGATGTATGAT
>JAJPZL010000218.1 GCA_021204375.1 Bacteroides sp. | reverse complement strand
CAATAAATTAACGGACATCATGCGGATAATCATTTATTTAATTAGTAGTGACAAAAGGTAGATACCAGTTATCTGAAGTAGAGTAATCAGGCATAGAGATACCGGAAAGTGAATACTTCTTACTTAAGCTTTCCTGTAAGAAAGTTCCACCTGAACGGCCCTCCTTCTCCATACGACGGGCTATACGAAGCAGATTATTCCAACGATGTCCTTCAAAAGCACACTCCAGAGCAGCTTCATCAATGAGGTGCTTTTCCATAATCCGGATAGAATCCTGCAAAGTAGTGGGAATAAGCCCATTTTCATCTACAAACTCTTTGGGTTTCAGATTGGCACGGCCACGAATACCGCCATTGTTACGCCAGGGGCTTCGGTAAGCACTATTTCCACGTCCATCCAGATAGAAGGGTTCCGGATAGTAATTATTGGGTCCCCAGCCTGATTGATCCGTATCACCATCATAAGTAGAGTCCGGGAACCTGAATGTATTACGAACCCCATTGTTTAACAGTGCATAGGCCAGCATCGGGTAACCGGTACGGTTGGCTGCCTCTGCATATCGTAGATGCAGAAGTCCGGCACGGTAAAGATACCATCTGCCACTCTGTTCAAAAGGTTTGGTCGTGTCGTAATGATAAAGATATTTCTCTATGACCGGCTCTCCGTTCACTATTTTAAAAGAGGAGTTTTCACCCCGTCCATCAAAAACAAATTATTTTTCTGCTCCTCGTTTGCCCATTTATTCATAATATATTGGCTGGGCTTTAGTTGATAGGTACCCTGTCCTGTATTGGTAAAAAGACCGGTAAAAGGATAGGTGGGTGCAAAAGAGGCATCGTAACTGATGGCCCAGATATGTTCATAGGAGAGTTCTGTTTCTGAAGAGGCATTGATATTGAGAACATCTGAACGATAACCGAACATTTTAGCCCAGTGATTCTCCAGGGAGTTGATATCGTCCTCTTTATAACGCCAGTAAGTTACTTCAAATTGAGGGGTATTATTGGGGTCCCGGAACCCGGTTACTGAACATTTATAATAAAGATGGTTATTACTTACGTTGGCGGCATTTTCATTTCTGCGTAATACTTTGCGATAATGGATAGTAGCTTGTATATAGTCATACTCATCGTTTCCTCTCCATAGATAAAGATCCCCCAATAGCAGGTGTTTATTGATAAAGAAGTCGGAGAGTTTATAGCCATCTAGTGCTTCTTGTACCAGGGGAGATACTACATAGTTTTCGAGGGTTCCATTGGTATTCACCTCTTCCATACAATCGATCAGTTTATCCAGTAACTCCTCCAGCTTGATGGATTTCTGGTCTTGTGCTTTTAAAGCATCTTCGATAGAGATAATGGGATCTATATTATAAATAACCTCTCCGAAGTGAATTCCCAATTGCAGATATACCCAACACCGAAGGGCAGTGACATCTGAATAGCGCTCCCGATACTCATCCATTGATATACGGCTATCTTCCTTCATCATTTTAAAATTAGAAAGGATATCGTTACAGTTCTGGATCACCGAGTAGAAGGGAGTAATATCACTGTACTGGTTATTTTTAGAGGGAATTCCCCGATTTATCTCCTGCAGATCGGCAGAAGAGTTATGGGTTATATCCATTAAATCTCCCCGTAGTTCATTGAGGATCACTACCTGAGCTGCCAGTTCCGTAAACTTACCATAAAGTCCCAAAATAGCATTGTCGGCATCTGAAAGGGTTTGGTAGTGGTTTTTATGATCCAATACCTCTTCCAACTCTGCATCGATACAGGCACTTAACAGAAGTGCCGGTAACAGGAAAAGCGTTATTATATATTTTGTAAATTTCATATTATATTCTATTTTACATTAACCATTTTACAAACCAATCTTTATTCCGACATAGAAAGTGCGACTCCGGGGTGTCATAAAGGCGTCAATACCGTATCCCAGCGGACTGGCTATACCACTGAACTCGGGATCGTATCCTTTGTAGGAGGTAAGGGTAAAGAGATTCTCTGCTACTCCATATACCTGGAAACCGGTAAACAGACCGGAGCGTACCGGAATATCATAGGCAAGGGTGAGGTTTTTTAGTTTCAGGTAAGAGCTATCTTCGATCCAGCGGTCGGAGAACCGGGAGTTACCTATGGGATCACCGTAAAAAACACGGGGAGTATCTGTCTGTTGTCCTTCGACTCTCCAGCAGTTCAATACAGCCTCGGTCTGGTTACCAAACCCTGACATAGATTCGAGTTGCCGGCGGGTATAATTATAGATATCGTTCCCCATGGAGTAAGTAAAGAGTGCAGAAAGGGAGATACGCTTCCAGCGCAGGGCAGTGTTAATACCTCCGTATACATCGGGATTGGGATCTCCGATAACAGTTCTGTCTTCTTCATCAATCAGGTCATCGCTGTTCTGATTGATAAACTTAACATCTCCCGCCTGATAAGCGACCTTAGTCAGTCCATCCATATAGTGAAGTCCCGCGGCCTGCGCTGCCTGGGCTGTTGTATAAATACCATCGGTTTTATAACCGTAAAACACGCCCAGAGGGCTACCCTGCTGAGTAAGGATGGTAGCTCCGTTAAAATCGGTTTCATAAGAAGCCGGGATTTTAGTCACTTTATTTTTATAGAAGGAGGCAGTAACTCCCACATCCCATTTTACAGCTTTATCGATCAATCTTCCGGAGAGGGCCAGGTCAACTCCTTTGTTTTCCATCTCTCCATCGTTTGAAATATAGGTATGGAATCCGGTTATTCTGGAAACGGGTGAATAAACGATCATCTCCTTTACAGTAGTTTTATAAAGATCCACCGAGAGGGAGAGACGCTCTTTCAGAAAAGCCATATCTACTCCTACTGCTAATCGTCCTGCTCTTTCAGGCCCCAGATTGGTATTCACAATATTACCCCGTACCAATCCATACTGCCCCAACAGGTTTTGAGAAGTATAGTAGTGACGGGAGGTATAGTTACCAATGTCATCGTTACCGCTTACGGAATATCCGGCGCGTACTTTCAACAGATCCATAAAATCAGCATCTCGCATGAACTTCTCGGAAGAGAGAAGCCAGGCGCCTGAAATGGATGGAAAGAGCTGAAAGGTACCGGTATCTTCTCCATATCAGGAAGAGGCATCGAAAGAAGCGGTAGCAGAGAGGAAATAGCGGTTCTTCAGGTTATAGGATGCATTAGCATACATTGCCATCCAGTTCCAGGAACTAATGGTCCCTCCTATCTGCGACAGAGCATTGAGCCCGGTACCCAGGGAAACAAACTCATCACTGGGGGAATTATACCCTTTGGCCCAATCGTCTTCTGCTTTATTATGTTGATAGCAGAATCCGAGTGTGGCACCCAGTGAATGGTTGTGTGCAAACTTAAAGAGGTAGTTAATACAGGTTTCATTGGAAAGCGACATCATACGTTCTACCCGTTGCTGCATACTGTTGGTTACAACCGAGGTAAGAAGATCTGCATGTGCGATCCCATTCTCGGGCAGGAAGATACGTTCACGCTCTTTATAGAAGCGTAAGCCGACCAGGGAGCTGAAGTTTAGTGACCGCCATACTTTATAGCGAAGTTCAACGGAACCCAGGAAACCATAGTTGGAGTTCTCCTGCATAGCATTTTCGGTAATGGCATTGGGATTAGAGAAACCCCATGTATCTACTTCATCCAGTTTGGGAGAGACATTTCCCTGGGTATCGTATACATTAGGCGACATAAAGGGGGATTTCATAAGGGCAGCATACATGGGATTGGTACTGCTTATTTCTCCTTCGTCTGTCAGGTTCCGTTTGCCATAGACAAAGCTCATATGGGTACGCATCGATAAACGGTCGGTCATATCAATATCGGTATTGACACGGGCATTGAAACGGGAGTAATCATTCTCTTTGATGAGACTTTCATTGACCTGATATCCTAATGCCAGGGCATAGACCGCAATATTATCTCCTCCGGTTACCGTAAGGGAGTAGTTTTGTTTAAAGCTTTCGGTAAAGAGTTCGTCCTGCCAGTTGGTATGCTGGTTATAGCGGTAATACTCTGTATTGCCTTCGTAGAGTCCGTTATCAAGCAATTCAGGTTTCTCCTGGTTAATAAAGGGGAGGTTCTGTACCTGCTCTCCTGTATAACCGGCACTCTAGTAGAGATCTACCAGGTACTTCCGGTAATCAGAGGCACTGAGCACCGGTATGCGGGAAGGAGTCATATTCATACCTCCCATCGCCCGGATATCAATTTTGGTAGCCATCTCTTTAGAGCGGAGTGTTTCTACCAGGAGAACACCGTTCCCTCCTTTCACCCCATAGAGGGAGGTGCCGTCTTTGATCACGGTAATACGCTGTATATCTTTCACATCAATAGCACCCAGCGGAGTAGATAAAAAGCCATCGATCAGGGAGACACCGGTAGATTGGTTCTCCACGGTCATTCCGTCAATAACCAGTAATGGCTGGCTATTGGCATAGATAGAGTTAAATCCACGGATATACATATTTCCACCGGCACCATCCATACCGGAGCGAAGTAGTACATTCAGACCGGCAATATTGCCCTGTAGAAGTTCTTCACCACTGATGGCTACACTGAGCGAATTATCGCGGTCGTACATAGATACGGCATGGGTAATATGGCTGTTATTTACTTCACCCAGTGGGGTCAGTACACTTTTAAAAACGGTGTTATACCCTTCTTCATGCAAAAAGACTTTCAGATGATCACGTCCTTTTACGGCAACCAGTTTCTGCTGATAGCCCGGACCGGTTACTGTGATCTCTACATCTTTTGATGGAACCCGGAGCGAGAACTGTCCTTCATTGCCGGTCATAGCAGCACTTACTCCCGGCACAGAGAGCCTCATGCCGGGCAGCGGTGCCAGGGTAGAGGCATCCAGCACACGGCCGGTTACACGCAGGTTGTCTGCAGGAGCTTCCTGGGCATTCACCATAAGAGCCAATATACAGACGATTACAAATAGTATAGATTTATATCGTATCATATAAGTGTTTTATTTTTTGTATAATTTTTACTCCTCTTCTATACGGGGGATCAGCCGTATATAATCCAGGAAAATAAAGCCGGCATAATTACTGGCAAGATTTATTTTACTAACAGCAGTATTGCATACATAGAAAGTACTTTCTCCCATCTTTGATACGGAAAATATCTGACTATTTTCTCCTTCATAGATCCGGGTGGCAAACTGTCTGTCGGTACTCTGGTCAAAATAATACTTTTTCAGTTTTACTTCCCTGGGTGCAGTGCAGGCTACCGAATGCCCGACAAAAACCAACGAATCGTTATAATTATTGTAAATCTTACCGGAATCATCCCGCCTCAGAGGCTCTTCATGTGGAAGAGAGATATACAATTTCTGGTAAAGCTGGAGAGTATCCTCCCGGTAAACAGGATTGTCTATAATATGAATATTAAAATCATCGTTGGCTACCCAATAAATATCATAATCGACATTGGAATTAAGCCGGACTTTATATTCCAGATAAAAATTGAAACCGTTAGCATATGCATTGGAAGTGCCTTTCCAATAGAATCTGTTAGTAACAGTATAGGGATTTCCTTCTGCATCCAGTGTATCAACCCGCTGCTCATAACGGGAAGCAACGATCACATCTTTCCCTCCACGGGCTCAGGAAAGATAAGAACGAATAAAAACATGTTCAGGATTCAAAGAACTAACCAGATCTTCTCCTTCAATGTAGATCTCTTTTATTTTATTGTCCTTTATACGGATATCGACTCCCCTCATTGTTTTCACCGTTCCATTAGAGGCTGTATATTGGTTAGCTAATTCGGAATTACTAAAATCCACTTCAATACCACTTACCACTGTAGAACTACCCGGAAAAAATACCAGGTTGCGTATTAACTCATTAGTAATGATAGAGTCGGTTTGCTGCTCAGTGGGATAAAGCATATATTTATGATATTTCTTTGTAAGTGTCCGGTAGTTTTCATCTTCCAGGAGTACAAACTCATAATTCGCATCTTCGTTACCCAGATCAAACTGATCCAGAAAATGGTTCGGATACACCCATACTGTATCATATTTGGTTAACCCTTCTTCGGTTAAGCCTACCGGAATACTATTCTCCATATCCATTATTTCCGGGTATGTAGAAACAGAGTATCTATCTGTGGATGAGTACCTGCAAGTGTTTCCAGATATTCCAGAATATTGAAAACAGGTTGTACAACCTTATTCACCGGATGGATAATACCATTATTACAGGCTATATTCCCCTCAGCAGTATTAAATGTAAAAAGAGAAAGATCCTGATTTTTACCGTTTAACATTTTAAGAGTATTCATACCTGAAAGTGTTTCGACATTATAGGATAAGTAAGCTATATGGTTTTTGATCAGGGCCATTTTCTCTTCCTGGCTCTCTAAAGAATAATCTGCCAATACTTCATTAGCAGGAGCCAGAACAGTTAGTCGGTTTTCTCCTTCAAGTAGGATATTATATCCGGTTTCCATAATCATAGTATAGAAAACCGAAAATTCTTTCCGTTCTTTCAACGCATTTAACAGAGTACCCGAAAGATCTTTATCTTCTACCTTTACATGATCATCCCATTGGTCATTACAGCCTGTTAAAAAGAGTGTAATAATAACGATCAGGAGTAAAGAATTTCTTTTTATCTTCATATTCAAGCGTATTTGTATGATTAGTTATTCTCTTCCGGACAGGCTTTATCATAAGGGAAAATTTCACAAGTCGGAGTGCTTTCATAAATCCAGTTACCGTCCCCATCTACTTTGGGCCATACCTGGTCTTCATCAATGGGAATAAACTGGATAAGATCCCAGTTTTGAAGGTTCCCTGAGCCACCATTCTCAAAACGAATCGTATGGCGTTCTGTAGTAGCTACATTAATCGTACCCAGCTGCATCATAGGCTGGCGTTCTTCTAAAGAATAAGCAGTATAGTGTTTAAGTCCTGTTTCCTGCAAAAGTTTTTCATCATCTACTTTGCCCGCATTGTCATAACCGGCACCCACTTTTTTCTGCCTGGTATTTAACTGAATAATATTAGCCAATTCCTACTCTTCTTCACCTTCCTGCTTAAAAATAGCCTTCACAGATCCCTGGTCATTTATTCTTCCCCATCCCAGCCAGACATTGTAATTTCCTTCGACCAACAAGGGAGTAGTAAATTCCATCCAATGTGTTACATTACTGGCTACACGGATCTGAAGAAAGTCCGAAAATAATATTGGCTGTTACTTCTATCCCAGGGAAGACAATAATAGGCCATTGAAGGTTTATTTTGTCCGTCAAATTTCACTTCAGACAATTCATCTACATAAAAAGTATGAACCACTGCAGTGGATAATTTTTTACGGAATCCGGACAGAGCCCTGATCTCAGGCTGGTCAGCCAGGTCAAAGTATACCCGATAAGGTTTACGATTCTTCACCTCAACCTGCCCCATTACTTCATGGATCACCCTATTGGCACAGGTAAGATCGGTCCAGATACTGTTACGGTCAACCGGTACACCCTCTTCATCGAATTCTCCCTGTTTAAATTCATTGATCAATACATTATTTTTCCTGTCCATTTGTATAGTAAGTACCTGGGTAGAGCCATACGTATTCAGGGCGGAAGCAACCATCAGGTCAGTCACATAACTACGCCCGGAGGCACAATGGTATTGAACAAAATTACGCAGGAGCTGATTGTCTTCCAGATCCGGGTTCTCTTCCCGTAACCGATCCAGAAGCCTGGGCCGGGTTTCAAGACCGAGATCATAAAATACCTGGTTGCATTACAAAAAATAGGTATACCATAAACTATCCTTTTGTTCTTCCAGCACCTCGTAGAATCCTGTATCTTCCAGCAACTCTTTCATAATGGAAAACTCTACATCCGGAAGTTCCCGGATAGTTTCAGCAATAGTCTTAGTAGCCTCTTCCAGCATGTTATCTACTACATGGATATAGCCATTGGTAAGAAGCATATCTTTTTGGATAATACGAGCCTGTCGGTTTACCTCGATATATACCTCACCTTGCTCTGCTTTGGTAGCAGTAGTCAGGTATTGTTTACGAATAGTAGCTGTAGGCAAGCGACCATCTACAAAATCGGCAGTTGTCAGGGTATCGTTCACCACATGAATACCTACCAGCGCCTGAGCATCTTCCTGAGATATTGTTTCCAGCGTCAGAGCATTTTCCCTGAAATACCTTTGTAAAGCCTCATTAGTAGGAACAAAGCATGTATAGGTACCATACGCCTGTAACATACCCCGGCATTTAGCTCTTTCAGCCAGTGCCAGAAAATCGGTCAATCCGTTTTCTTCATTCTCCAGGTATTCCACAATGGTCTGATCGTCCGAGGTACGGTACAGAGTATCTTCTAACTCATCTTTACAGGAGGTAAGGTACATCCATGTAATTCCTGAGAACAGGAGAATAATACGTGTAACATATATTCTTAGGATTACTTCTCTATTTTTCATAGTACAACATTTTTATTTAGCATAAAATTCGTTCTGTTCAAGCAGAGCATTCGATTCTATTTCGCTTTGCGGAAGCGGAAATAATGGCTATTTATATTCTGGTATTTAGTTTGCAACGACCGCACTTTATCAGCAGGTGCGCTGCGAGCGGCCAGTTCAATAAGATAGTCCGGATTTACATAGTTATTACGTTTTGCATGGCGAAGCACATCAAACCAGCGTTTACCCTCGAAAGTAAATTCACGGGCACGTTCCCACAGGATAAACTGTTCCAGGATTTCCCCTGTAAAATTCTCATCCTCTCCAATGAGATCGGTAGTCTCCGTAGCATTGGCACGGGTTCTGATCACCTGCAGAACGGCAAGTGCGTGTTCGAGTTGTTCTCTGTTCTGGTTTTGTATACCTAATTGGGTTAAAGCTTCGGCTTTCATCAGGTAGATCTCTGCCAGACGGTAGATAATAAAGTTACCCTCCATGGTTTGTTGGGTACGCGGATTATTAACTCCTCTTTCCAGGCCTACGTATTTCCAGATATATTGGCTACTAAGCAACGATACACTTTCCCGGATATCCTTAAAATCGGTATTGATCTCGCTAACCGGGAACAGATAATTGGAGAATGTTTCGCTTTTACCGATCAGCCAGCCGTTACTTCGGTTGGTATAGGTCCACAAAGGATTGGTCTTTTCCAGGCTGAACTGAAGTTCAAAAATACTCTCTACGGAATTTCCATTTACATAGAGAGAGAGAGAAAGAGATTATTGGCATCACTTTCATTGGCCACGTAATAAACGAGCTCTTCTTCTACCTCCTCATCTTCTTCATCTTCTTCATCTTTCCCTCCTTTCATTTCCCGTCCTACAGGAATCAGGCTATACATGTTGGAGTTCAGGATCTGGTCGCATTGCCGTATACACTCCTCATATTGCTCATTCCACAAATAAAGATCAGCCAACAGAGCTTTCAGTGTATATACATTGACCCGACACTTATTTTGTGCAGGGTCTGCTTTGGCGTCGGGAAAGGGTAATTTTTCATTTCCTGTCTGGTTCAGAGCTTCCAGGTGGCTGATAAGGCTTTTTACGATCTCCTCTTTATCGCTCTTAGCCAGTACAAAGGGACTGGAACTATCGACATAAGGCTCCAGTGAAAAAGGGATATCACCGTATGCACGAACCAGATAAAAATACATCAGGGTACGTACGGTTATAGCTTGTGCCACATACTGGTCAAGCTCCTTTTGAGTGAAGGTATTGTCGTTTTCAAAAGCCAGAGGCGCATACTCTACCAGAGTATTACAGAGGTTTATGGTAGTATAAAAGGTACTCCAGTCTAACTCTGCATTATCAGCCTCTAGTTCTCCCTCTATAATTTTTAGCATACGGGCATTGGTACGGTTATACTCTCCTATAACATCAGCCCGGCCTTCACCATACAGGAATATCCCTTTTACAGTACCATCAGCCAGCATAGAGGCATAGATCCCGTTCATAGCCGAACGGACATCCTCTTTGGTTTTCCAGTACTCCCGGATGGATACTCCATCTTCAGGTACCAGATGAAGCCAATCGCTGCAACCTATAGTTAATAATAACTGACAGGTTACCAGAAGGGTGATTACATATTTATATTGTTTCATATCTTACTATAATTAAAATTCAGCACTTAATGAAAGGATAAACTCTTTGGTACGAGGTACTCTGCCAGAGTCGTATCCACCGTTAAAATCATTCCTCATCTTAATTTCAGGATCTTGTCCGGTATACTTGGTCCAGGTAAGCAAGTTACTCATCAGCAGGGTTATATGGGCTCAGGTAAAGGGTGTATTCTTAGTCAACCATTTACGATTTGCCTGGTACTTGATGGAGAGTGATTTCATACGCAGAAAAGAGCCATCTTCTACAAATCGGTCGGAACCCAGACGATTGCAACCGGCAGCCAGGGCACAGGGCAGAAGATCGGAAGGAACATCGGCTTCGTTCTCGTACTCGTGCCGCCATCTGCGCAAAGTAGCTGTACTCTGATTATTGTAGCTGCTCATCGATTCCAGGATGATCTTGGTAGAGTTTACTATCTTATTTCCATACCGGAAGTTAAAGAAGGCACTCACTGTAAAATCCTTATAAGTAACAGTAGGACCAAAACCACCGGTAAATTTAGGATTGGTATTACCCAGATAAACAATATCCTGGTAATCAATATTCCCATCGTTATTGATATCTACGTAACGGGCATCACCCGGTTGGAATTCATAATCGATACTGGGATAACCAAAACGCATCCGGACAGGTACTGAATGACCGTACTCATCGTAGGTATATATCTTTTCACCGTTCTTATCACGGGCAATGGTCTGATCTCTATTGAGGTAAACGCCATCGTATTTATAGCCATAGATAGAGCCCATAGGCTGGTCGATCTCATACCGGCGCAGGTAATCTCCGTTAGAGAGTCCGGTCCCCTTCTCCATGGGATAGAGTTCGAAGATCTCGCGGATATAGTTCTGGTTACGGGCAATGTTAAAGTTAAAACTTACTCTTAAATTACGTCCACGTACCGGAATAGTATTGATAGAGAGCTCCCACCCCTGGTTATCCATAGTACCTACGTTCATGTTTAGTCTGGAATAACCGGTACTGGTAGGAATACCCAGGTTGGAGAAAAAGAGGTCGTTGGTACGTTTTTTATAAATATCTACTCCAAAACGGAGACGGTTATTAAGAATAGAGAGATCAATCTCCAGGTTTTGCTGGGTAGTACGTTCCCAACGCAGATCGGAAAGTTCCATATTCTTCAGATAGGTACCGACTTCGCCCAGACATGAATAGTCGTAAATATCGTAAAGTCCGATATGCCCGTAGCTGGCTTTGAGAGAGTTCTCGTTTATACCCCAACTGGCACGTATACTGAAATCGTCCATAAATTTATCAGTCCAACGCATAAAGGGCTCACCGGAGATACGCCAGCGGAGTGAGGCACTGGGAAAGGTACTCCACTGGTGTTCTTTTCCGAAACGCAAGTCACCGTCGGAACGGAGACTACCGTTGATCACATACCGGTCGAGCAATTTATACTCTGCGTTTCCAAAGAAGGCTACCGTACGGAGTATACTGGAGCCGGAACTGATCCCTACAATTTCAGCACCATTTACCCGGGAAGGGTTAGAGGGATCTGTCAGATAGGGACTGGCTGTATTGACAGAAGTCACTTTATAGGCATAATTGGATTTATCGTAAGTACTGTTACCCAAAAGGATGATAAGGGAATTTTTATCACCCAGCTTTGGTAAGAAGGTTACCAGATTTTTAGTCTGAAGGACAAAGGCTTCTCCATCGTAATCGTCGGCACGGTTTACAGTTACTTCATTCCAGGGACGGCCGATAGCTGTCTGGGGAACAAAAGCGGTTTTCTTTTCATTCAGAACATCAAGTCCTACATCCAGTTGATAACGGAACTATTCTACCGGACGGTAACATACACTCAGATTGGAGGTGATACGGTCTGATATAAATTTATGTTCTCCTTCGTTAGCCATAGCAACCGGATTGTAGGGATTATTAGCACTTGTACCGGTCCAGTTACCCAGCGGTGAATTAAGAGGCGAAAAATAATTGCCGGTAAGTATTCCCTGCTCACTGTACTCATAAATACTCATATTGAGCATACTGGTAAATGCCGCATTAGTTACATCACTACCACTACTTAAGTAGGTTACATAGTTTTTATCGTTATCGTTATGAACGTATGTAAAGCTTGCCTTAAAAGATATCTTCTCCGACACATCGTAATCCACATTCAGTCGGGTATTGATACGTTGAAGGGCCGTACCGATAGTAGGACCCTGGTTATTATAATACCCCAGTGAAAGGTTATATTTGGCTTTATCACCACCACCGGTAACGGATAGATTATGATCGTGAACCAGTCCGCGCCGGGTAACCTCGTCAAACCAGTTGGTATTCTGTGAATAATTATAAAAATAGTAGGGTTGATTGATATCGTAAGCCAGTTCGGGACGATCTATCGGTGAGTAAGGTCGGGTATTGTTAAAGTAGGCCTCCTGTACCATAGTAACATACTGCGACCCATTGAGCGCAGGGATAGTAGTAGGCTTTTGCGACACAGTTCCCTTAAAGGTGTAAGATATCTTGGGTTTACCTTTTGTACCTCGTTTGGTAGTGATCTGCAAAACTCCGTTGGCCGCACGGGCACCGTAAAGAGCGGTTGCAGAGGCATCCTTGAGTACAGTGATCTCCATAATATCTTCAGGCGCAATACTAAGCATCTGGGAATACTCTTCTTCATCGGCTGCGGCAAAATCGAAATCATCGGATATTTCGGTATTGAAGATAAAACCGTCCACCACAATAAGGGGCTGAGTCGAACCATTGATAGAACTGGTACCACGGATACGGATAGACATACCGGTACCGGGAGCACCGGAACCTTCTGTAATATCCACCCCTGCAATACGGCCTTGCAAAGCATCGTCAATACTGGCAGCAGCCGTGTTATCGGCCAGGTCGGCCATGGATACACGGGTAGCAGTAATAGTCATATCGCGTTCATTAATACTCATCATACCATTGTCCACCAAACGTTGGGCAACAATAACGGCTTCACCCAACATGATAGCATCTTCTTCAAGTTTTACAGAGATATTAGTACGGTTGCGTACCGGAATATCCTGTTGCTTAAAGCCGGTATAGCTTACCCTGAGTTTATCTCCATCCCTTATTTCGGTAAGCAAACTGTAGTTACCATCCAGGTCAGTAATAGCGTGTGTCATTACACGGTCATCTTTATTGACCAGCAGCACGGTAGCTCCCGGCAGACCTTCTCCGTCGGTAGCGGAGGTTACGGTTCCCTGGATCATAGAACGTCCGACC
>JAJPZL010000436.1:7618-13561 GCA_021204375.1 Bacteroides sp. | reverse complement strand
CTAATTATGAAGATTATCTATTGATCGGGCTTTCCGGATTGGCGGTGGGACAGACGATCACTGTTCCGGGTGATGAGATCACAACTGCGGTAAAACGGTACTGGAGGCACGGATTGTTCTCAAATGTTTCGATTACGGCAGAGCGTATAGAGGGAGACCGGATCTACTTGAAGATCCACCTGACGCAGCGTCCCCGTATTTCTGAAATACGGTATTACGGGGTAAAGAAGTCGGAACGGGAAGACCTGGAATTGCGCCTGGGTCTGGTAAAGGGAAATCAGATCACTCCCAACCTGATAGACCGTGCCAAAACCCTGATAACCCGTTATTTTGATGATAAAGGGTTTAAGAATGCAGAGGTAACTATTGTACAGCGGGATGATCCGCAAAATGAGAATCAGGTGAGTGTAGATATTAATATAGATAAAAAGGAGAAAGTAAAAGTACACCAGATCACAATTGTCGGAAATGAAGCTCTTTCGGAGTCGAAGATCAAGCGGGTGATGAAGAAGACCAATGAAAAGGGTAAACTCAAGAACCTGTTCCGCACCAAGAAATTTGTGCCGGATAACTACGAGGATGATAAAGAGCGCATCATTGGCAAATACAATGAGCTGGGATACCGCGATGCCCGTATTGTACTGGATAGTGTAAGTCCTTACTCTTCAAACACGGTAGATGTGTTCCTGGAAATTGAAGAGGGGGATAAATACTATATCCGGAACATTAGCTGGGTGGGTAATACGCTTTATTCAACCGAACAGCTGAATTACTGGCTCCGGATAAAGCCGGGGGATGTTTATAACAAGAAGTTGCTGGATGACCGTACCCTGAATGATGAGGATGCGATCGGTAACCTCTACTACAATAACGGATATCTGTTCTATAACTTAGAGCCGGTTGAGGTCAATATAATAGGTGATTCTATTGACCTGGAGATGCGTATTTACGAAGGTCGCCAGGCAACGATCAATAAGATCAAGATCAATGGGAATGACCGCCTGTATGAGAATGTGGTGCGCCGTGAGTTGCGTACACGTCCGGGCGACCTCTTCAGCAAGGAGGACCTGATGCGTTCTATGCGTGAGATCCAGCAGATGGGGCACTTTAATCCGGAAAATATACAGCCCGATATACAGCCCGACCCGGTTAATGGTACGGTGGATATTGCCTATAACCTGGAATCCAAAGCGAACGACCAGATCGAGTTCTCCGCAGGTTGGGGACAGACCGGGGTGATTGGTAAGCTGAGTCTGAAGTTCACCAATTTCTCGCTGGCCAACCTGTTGCATCCGGGAGAGAACTACCGCGGTATTCTTCCGCAGGGAGACGGACAAACGCTTACGCTGAGTGGTCAGACCAATGCGAAATATTACCAGTCTTACAGTATCTCTTTCTTTGATCCCTGGTTTGGCGGAAAGCGTCCCAACTCGTTCTCGCTCTCTGCTTTTTATTCGAGACAGACGGATATTAACAGCCGTTACTACAACCAGGCACTGATACAGAATTATCAGTCGCAGTTGTATGGTAGTTATTACGGTATGGGATATGATTACGGATATACCAATTATGAGAACTTCTACGATCCGGATAAGTCGATCCAGATGTATGGGGTGGCTGCCGGCTGGGGGAAACGCCTGAGCTGGCCGGATGACTACTTTACGCTTTCGGGAGAACTCTCTTACCAGCGGTATGTGCTGAAAGACTGGGCCTACTTCCCGGTAACGAATGGTAACTGTAACAATATCAGTATTAATATATCTCTTTCGCGTAGTTCTATTGATAACCCGATCTTCCCCCGTTATGGTTCTGAATTCTCGCTTTCGGCACAGATCACTCCGCCTTATTCGTTGTTTGATGGAATAGATTACAGCAAATACGATCCTAATTCGACGGAGGACCAGAATAAGATGCACCGCTGGATAGAGTATCACAAATGGAAGTTCAAATCCAAGACCTATACGCCGCTGACACCGGGAAGCAAATGTCTGGTATTGATGAGCCGTGTGGACCTGGGTATTCTGGGACACTATAATAAAAATAAAAAGTCACCTTTTGAGACATTTGATGTGGGGGGTGACGGTATGACCGGTTATTCTACCTATGCCACTGAGAACGTTGCACTGCGTGGATACGATAATAACAGTATCAGTGGTAGTTATTACGGTAGCTATGCCTATACCCGCCTGGGTATGGAGTTAAGATATCCGTTAATGCTGGAACCGAGTACCAGTATCTATGCACTGGGTTTCTTAGAAGCGGGTAATGCCTGGCAGGAGGTGAGGGACTTTAATCCGTTTAACCTGAAGCGTTCCGCAGGGATCGGTGTCCGTATCTTCTTACCGATGATCGGTATGATGGGTATTGACTGGGCCTACGGGTTTGACAAGGTGCGCGGATCGACTCAATATAGCGGAAGTCATTTCCACTTTATCCTGGGACAGGAATTCTAATAAACTAAATTAAAACTTAACAGTATGAAAAAGTTCGTTACTTTAACATTGATGATTTTTGCGGTAGGTTTTGCTGCAAATGCACAGAAGTTCGCGTTGATTGATATGGAGTATATCTTAGGTGCTATTCCTGCCTATGAAAGAGCGAACGAACAATTGAATCAGAACTCTACCGTATGGCAGAATGAGATAGAAGGGGTGATCAACCAGGCACAGAGCCTGTATAATGCTTATCAGTCACAGGCAGGTAGCCTGTCGGATGCAGATCGTTCCCGCCGGGAAGAGGAGATCATTAACAAGGAGAGAGAGGCCAATGAGCTGCGTCGTAAATATTTTGGCCCGGAGGGTGAAATGGCTAAGTTGCAGAATAACCTGATCCGTCCTATTGAGGATGAGGTTTACAATGCAGTGAAGGCGGTATCGGAAGCAGGGGGTTATGATGTGGTGGTAGACCGGGCATCGGCTACCTCTGTTATTTTTGCCAACCCCCGTATTGATATCAGCAATGAGGTATTGGCAAGATTAGGTTATTCGAATTAATTTTATACTTTTGTAGCGAGTATAGCTACTCTAATAATGTGATTACTAACAAAAAATAGAACTATGATTAAGAAAATCGTTATTGCGCTGGTATGCGTATTACCGTTGGGCGCTTTTGCCCAGAATCTGAAATTCGGTCATGTGAATTTTCAGGAGCTTATCGTTTCTCTGCCTGAATTCACTGCTGCGCAGTCGGAACTGACTGCACTGGGACAGAAATTTTCAGAGGAAGCTGAGAGATCACGTAAGGAATTCAATAAGAAACTTCAGGAATATCAGCAGGCGCTTCAGACGGAAGAATCGCTTCCTGCCAACATTGCTGAGAGAAGACAAAAGGAATTGAGTGACCTGGCTCAGCGGGCAGAAGAGTTTGAACAGGATGCACAGCAGCAGCTTGGCAGAAAACAGGAAGAACTCTATATGCCGCTTCAGCAGAGGGTGATCAAAGCGATCCAGTCTTACGGGCAGGAGAACGGATTTGTTTATATCTTTGATATCAGCTCTACTCCGATCCCATACGTAAACGAAACGCTGAGTACGGATGTAACTCCGCTGATCAAAACGAAACTGGGTATCAGATAAAACTTAACCCGGAGTAATATGTTTAAAGGATGATCACGGTCATCCTTTTTCTTTATCCTTTTGTATGGAACCAATGTTACCGAAAGAACCGGGACCGATCGGAGTGTTTGACTCCGGTTATGGCGGATTGACTATTCTGAGTGAGATCCAGAAGGCGTTACCTGAGTATGATTATATCTACCTAGGGGACAATGCCCGTGCTCCTTATGGAATGCGCTCTTTCGAAATGGTCTACGAATTTACCCTGCAGGCGGTGACCCGGCTTTTTGAAATGGGGTGCCATTTAGTTATACTGGCCTGTAATACTGCCTCGGCCAAGGCTCTTCGCTCTATCCAGATGAACGATCTGCCGGATATGGATAGCAGCCGGCGGGTATTGGGGGTGATCCGGCCTACGGTGGAGTCCCTGGGTACGGTTACTCGGAGTCGCCGGGTGGGGATCATGGCTACTACGGGAACGATTGATTCGGAATCTTATCCGTTGGAGATCTGTAAACTCTATCCGGATATCCGGGTGTGGGGAGAGGCGTGTCCTATGTGGGTTCCTTTGGTGGAGAATAATGAATATAACGGGCCGGGAGCCGACTATTTTATTCAGAAGCATGTAAATGGGTTACTGGGTAAAAATGAGGGGATCGATACGATTGTGCTGGCATGTACCCATTATCCGTTGTTGCTTCCCAAGATCAGGCACTATACGCCGGATGGGGTACGGATCGTTATGCAGGGAGAGTTGGTTGCCATGAGCCTTAAAGATTATCTTCAAAGGCATCCGGAGATGGAAAGGCGTTGTACCAAAGGGGGCACATGTTATTTTTATACTACGGAAACAGAGAGTAAATTTTCCCGCTTGGCTGCTGTTTTTCTTCATAAGCCGATTGAGGTGAGCCACCTTGTTTTGGAGTAGAGGTTCCTAAACTAATCCTTTTCTTTATTTGTTCCTGTGGGAAACGTAAATCTCATGAAAATAACGGAACAACTAAACCTGGTCAAGGTTTTTACGGGTACTCCCTGGGAGGCCGAAATAGTAAAAGGATTGCTGGAGAGTGCGGGTATCCATGCTGTGGTGGATGATGAATCGCTGGAATCGCTCTCTCCTTATATAAACCAGAATACGACTGTGTGGGTGGATCCTCAGGATGAGGGAATTGCCCTGGAACTGATCTGGCGGCGGGAAAACTGATACCGGTTCTCTGTTTGATCGCTCTTCAGGGGTTATTCTTTTAACACTCCCGGGTGGCAAGTCGATAAATATTTCTATATTTGTGGTTCAAAATCAGAACAACGATGTGCCAGCAGTTAACAAGAATAGCCGTAAAAATTGGTAGCAATGTATTGACCCGTAGAGACGGTACCCTGGATGTGACGCGTATGTCTGCTCTGGTAGATCAGGTAGCGGAACTTTATAAACGGGGGATAGAGTTGATACTGATCTCCTCTGGTGCGGTAGCTTCCGGCAGGAGTGAGATACATCCCGGAAAAAAGCTGGATAGTGTAAGTTACCGCCAGCTCTACTCTTCTGTCGGACAGGCAAAACTGATCAACCGTTATTACGAACTTTTCAGGGAGCACCATATACCGGTAGGGCAGGTGCTTACCACCAAGGAGAATTTTGGCTCCCGCCGTCACTACCTGAATCAGCGTAACTGTATGCTGGTGATGCTGGAGAATGGGGTGATTCCCATTGTCAACGAGAATGATACTATTTCCGTAACCGAATTGATGTTTACGGACAACGATGAACTGTCCGGTCTGATCGCTGCTATGATGGATGCGGATGCCCTGATCATCCTGAGCAATATTGATGGTATTTATGACGGTTCTCCTGCCGACCCGCAGAGCCGGGTGATCCGTGAAATCGCTCCGGATACCGATATCTCCGATTATATTCAGACGGGAAGATCCTCTTTTGGCCGGGGAGGGATGCTTACCAAAACCAATATTGCCCGGAAGGTGGCTTCGGAGGGGATCGCGGTCTTTATTGCCAATGGAAAGAGGGATGATATTCTGCCCGATCTGTTAGACAGGCCGGAGGAGACTGTTTTTACCCGTTTTACTCCCTCCTGTGAAGAGGTGTCGAGTGTGAAGAAGTGGATCGCTCACAGTGAAGGTTTTGCCAAAGGGGAGATACACCTGAATGAGAAGGCTACTGAGATCATCTGTTCGGATCGTCCGGCCAGTATTCTGCCTGTAGGGATCCTGCGGATAGAGGGGGAATTTGAAAAGGATGATATAGTTAGGATCTTTAATTTCAAGGGAGAGGCTGTCGGAGTGGGTAAAAGTAGTTTTGACTCTTCGGAGGCCCGTTCTATAATGGGGGAACGGGGCAAAAAACCGGTGGTACATTACGATTATCTCTATATTGAAT
>JAJPZL010000436.1:0-7608 GCA_021204375.1 Bacteroides sp. | reverse complement strand
ATATTGAATAATATCAAACTGCATATGTTATGGAAAATTATGACTCACTATTTAAGTCGGTAAGGCGTGCTGCCTACAAACTTGCGCTAGTACCGGATGAGAAGATCAACCAGATCCTGCTGGCGCTGGCGGATGCGGCAGTGGAAAATTGTTCCTCTATCCTGGAAGAGAATGGAAAGGACCTGGAACGTATGGATCAATCGGACCCGAAATATGACCGGTTGCTGCTTACGGAAGCCCGGATCAGGGATATTGCGGCTGATATCAGAAATGTGGCTTCTCTGCCTTCGCCGTTAGGCAGGGTGTTGAGCCGTACGGCACGCCCCAATGGAATAGAACTGACTAAGCTATCTGTTCCTTTCGGAGTGATCGGTATTATTTATGAGGCTCGCCCCAATGTGAGTTTTGATGTTTTCTCCCTCTGTCTTAAGAGTGGGAATGCCTGTGTACTGAAAGGGGGAAGCGATGCGGAATATTCGAACCGGGCCATAGTGAAGGTGATCCATTCCGTGCTGGAGAAGTTTGATATGAATCTTTATACGGTGGAGCTTCTGCCGGCAGGCCGGGAAGCGACCGGTGTATTGTTGAATGCGGTGGACCAGGTGGACCTGATCATCCCGCGCGGAAGCAGTGGACTGATCAACTATGTACGTGAAAATGCCAAGGTACCTGTGATTGAGACCGGTGCCGGGGTGTGCCATACCTATTTTGATGAGTTCGGCGATGTAGAAAAGGGTGCCGCTATTGTGAATAATGCAAAGACCCGCCGGGTAAGTGTCTGTAATGCGCTGGACTGTTTAATTATCCATAGCAGCCGCCTGGAGGATCTGCCGGAGATCTGTAGCAAAATGGAGAAGAGTCATGTATTGATCTATGCGGACGCTCCTGCCTATAAGGCTTTGAAGGGAGAGTATCCAGCGGCTTTGTTAGAGCCTGTTGGGCCCGATAGTTACGGAACGGAGTTCTTCTCTTACAGGATGGCTGTAAAGACGGTGGATAGTATAGAGGAGGCTATGGAACATATTATGCAGTACAGTTCTAAACACAGTGAGTGTATTGTAACGGAATCTCAGGAGCATGCGGAGTTATTCACTAAGGCGGTAGATGCTGCCTGTATATATACCAATGTCTCTACAGCCTTTACGGACGGTGCCCAGTTTGGACTGGGTGCGGAGATCGGTATCAGTACCCAGAAGTTGCATGCCCGGGGACCGATGGCCCTGGAAGAGCTTACCTCCTATAAGTGGATTATTAAAGGGGACGGACAGATCCGTTCTTAAGTGGAAGACATAAACCCGATAAAATAATTGAGTATATGAAACAGTTTACCTGTGTACAGGACCTGGGGGATCTGAGATCTGCCCTGGCCGAAGCGTTTGAAATTAAGAAGGACAGGTTTAAATATAGTGAACTGGGGAGAAATAAAACCCTGATGATGATTTTCTTTAATTCGAGTTTGCGTACCCGGCTTAGCACTCAGAAGGCGGCTTTTAACCTGGGTATGAATGTAATGGTGCTCGATATCAACCAGGGGGCCTGGAAGCTGGAGACCGAACGGGGGGTGATCATGGCCGGGGATAAACAGGAGCATATTCTGGAGGCTATTCCTGTGATGGGCTCTTATTGTGATATCATAGGGGTTCGCTCGTTTGCCCGCTTTGAGGACCGGGAGTTTGATTACAACGAGGTTATCCTGAACCAGTTTACCAAATATTCGGGCCGGCCTGTCTTCTCTATGGAGGCTGCTACCCGTCATCCGTTACAAAGTTTTGCAGATCTGATCACCATTGAGGAGTATAAAACGAAAGAGCGTCCGAAAGTGGTCCTTACCTGGGCTCCGCACCCGAGGCCGCTTCCGCAGGCGGTACCTAATTCGTTTGCCGAATGGATGAATACGACCGATTATGACTTTGTCATTACTCATCCGGAAGGGTATGAGCTGGATCCTAAATTTGTGGGCAGGGCGAAGGTGGAATATGACCAGCGTAAAGCTTTTGAAGGGGCTGATTTTATTTATGCCAAGAGCTGGGGTGCTTATACGGGGGAGAATTACGGCCGGGTGTTAAGTACCGATCGTTCGTGGACCGTCTCTTCCGGGCAGATGGCTTGTACGGATAATGCTTTTTTTATGCACTGTCTGCCGGTACGTCGTAATATGATCGTATCGGATGAGGTGATCGAGTGTGACCGATCCATTGTTATCCCCGAAGCGGCTAACCGGGAGATCTCTGCGACAGTAGTGCTTAAACGGATGATAGAGGGATTGGAGAAGTAAAAAAGAGAATAGTTAAGCTGTAAAGCAGCGTCAGATCCTGGCCCAGTACAGTAGTGCCGGGCATTTATATATCAGCCTTTTAAATTGTGCCGGGACGACAGTACCCTGTCCGGTTGTTTTGTATCGTGCCTCCGGCACTCCATGAATTAACTGTTTGATACCCAGCACTACCGTACTTGGCTAGGATCGATTGTCCTTTCAGGACTTAACTAAAAACGTTTAGAATAGTTCTTTTAGGTTTATAGGTTCATCGGGAGATGTTCTCCCGATGTTATTACTTTGCGGACCTGTTGTCCGCTCTTCGTCCTTGTTTTATTTGTTATCCGTTAAAGGAGCTATTCATACTGTTTATATACTGCACCTACAGTACGCAATCTTTGATAATCCCATAAACCCTGGCGTTGCCAGGTCCTGACACATAGTAGGCCTCCGGCCTGTTTGAAATTCTTCTGAACAGGGCTGTACAGAAGTACCGGTTTCCGGGTAGATGTAAATCGGTCTTTTTATATAGGATCATACAGAAATTGGTAGGTTTTTAATCCTTCCCGGAAAGTAAGGATCGTTACCTGTATGTGTATGGGAGATGGATATTCTTTGTAGCCTTCTAACGGGATAGAGGCATAGGTGCGCTGGCTGTAATTATTGAACAGGTCTCCGTTATCGTAATAGAGCATCAGGGAAACGGTGGTATTCTCCTCTTCCGTGGTCATACTTTGCTGAATAAAACGAATAGAGTTCTCTTTTCCGGGAGCTACGCCTAAGGTGAGGTTAATATAATCTCCGCTTAGCCATATACTTTGCAGGGAGACCGCTCCTGATCTGTTCTCCGGATAATTAGTATATTGTATCGGAACAGGGGCTAAAGCAGCGATAGGGGTAAATGAATAGACCTCCGCCACTTTTTCTCCCTTCTCTGTAAGCTTTACAAAATTACTGACTCCACGTTGTTTTCCGGTATAGGAGGAGAGGGTCTGTTCAGTATGGTCTGTATGGATACGGAGCGTCTCTCCTTTGTCGAGTTTCAGGTACCGGATCTCTTCTGTTTGATCGGTGGAAAGAGTGACAAACTCCAGTTGTACTGCCGGATAGATCGCTGCACTTTCGTTACCGCAGGCGGTTATCCAAAGTGAACAGACTATATAGACTATCGGCAGTACTCTTTTCATTCAGTAGCTTTTAGAAAATTGATAAGGGGATTGGCATACATCTCCAGCAATTTCTGTTCTAAGAAGAGTATATCTTTTTCCGGCAGGTCGATCTTCTCCAATTGTCCGGAGAGATAGGTTTCAAATTTATCTTTTTCTGCCGGGTTGTAGTATGCTGCGAACCGGTTACCGGAGTGGAGCTTGTCATACGCAATATAATTACACGGGTAGATCCGGTAATTATTATGAATGCCGTTGTCGATAAGCCGGGCTATCTGTGGGTATAGTTCTGCTTTGGAGAGGGATCTGTCCAGGGTTTCCAGCTGGTTGTTGATACAGGGGGCTACCTGGAAGTGTACATGGCCTTTGTATCCGAAAAGGCCGGTCTTCATATTGAGCAGGTCTTCTTTCCGGCTCTTTTTGTACTCCGGATCGTCTCTTTTGAGCTGGAACTCTTTGGCTTTCAGGAAATCGCAGGGATCGTACTCGTAAGAGAGGGACAAAGGAACGATCCGTAACTCTTTTATCCGGTCCATAATTTCGCCCTCTCCTCCCATAGCCAGCATTTTGAGTACGCTTTCCTGGGTACGGTCGTCGGAGTCTTTGGCTCTTCCTTCCCGTTGGGCGATCCAGACGGATTGATTTTTTTCGGTCAGGGTGTAATGGATGTATCGTGACATACGTGCGGAAGAGTCCAGTATCTGGCGCATGGTGAGTGTGCGTTGTACGATAAAGGATTTGTTGATACGTACCAGCTTTTTGATCCAGGGATAGATAAGCAGGTTGTCTCCTATAGCGATCTCTACGGTATCCATTCCCTCATCTAACAGAAGGATGGAGAGGAAACCGGAGTCCAGGATAATATCCCTGTGGTTGGAAATATAGGTGTAGGAGTTGCTCTTATCGCCGACAGCTGTGTGGTCCAGTGTGAGCCCGGTTGCATATTTTTTGGTAATGTCCCATAATATTCCGTAACAAAAGGCTTTCTGGAACTCGAGTTTGGTCCGGCAGGTACGCATTTTCCGGGCGATCGCTTCAAAGGGCACCTGCGGCATAATGGATTGAACAGCTTTCCGGAAATCCGGATCGCCGATCAGCTCTTCATAAATAGCAGGTAGTTCGTCGTCGTGGTAGGGACGGATCTCGTCAAACTGATGTTGATTTTCCATAACAGTAAATTTCTTTTGAGTGTGCTGTAACGGTTTATCTTTTGTGGGCTAATTCGTTCTCTATGATCTCTGTCATCATCTCCCGGATATCAAGTCCGGCAGCGCGTACCTGCTGAGGAATGAGACTGGTTGTGGTCATACCGGGTGTGGCATTGATCTCCAGCAGGTCGATCTTCTCCCCTTCGGTAATAATGTAATCGATCCGGATAAGGCCTGAACATCCTATTATATCGTAAATAGCGGAAGTGAGTTGCTGTACACGGCGGGCCAGGTTTTCGGAGATACGGGCAGGGGTGATCTCGCTTACCTGGCCGTTGTATTTGGCGTCAAAATCAAAGAACTCATTTTCACTGACTACTTCGGTGATGGGGAGTACTACTTCTTTCTCGCGGGTTTTATAGCAGCCACAGGTGATCTCGGTTCCCTGCATAAAGGCTTCGATCATAACGGAGTCTGCCTCCTTAAAGGCTTTTTCAATGGCGGGGAGGATCTGCTGCCGGGTTTTTACTTTGGTCACTCCGAAGCTGGAGCCTCCTTCGTTGGGTTTGATAAAGCATGGTAGTCCGATCTTCTCCACCACCTCGTCTTCGGTGATCGTTCTGCCTTTCCGGATCATCAGGGATTCGGATATTCTTACTCCATATCCTTTCAGGTATTGGTTGCAGGCAAACTTATTGAAGGTAAGTGCGGAAGCGAAAACATTGCAGGAGGAGTAAGGAAGATCAATGAGCTCAAAATATCCCTGTAGGATACCGTTCTCTCCGGGTGTGCCGTGAATGGTGATGTAGGCAAAATCAAATTTGATCTTTTTGCCTTCGTTCCGGAAGCTGAAGTCGTTCCGGTCTATGGGGATGTAGCTGTCTTCTGCCAGGCGTACTTCCCAGCGGGGCCCTTCCATCTCTACAATATAAAGATTGTATTTTTCCGGGTCGATGAATGAGTAGATGCCTAAGGCGCTTTTCATGGAAACTACCAGTTCGGAGGAGTCTCCGCCGGCAATGATGGCTATGTTCTTTTTAATCTTTTCCATATACCTGATAAGTAGTTTATAGTTCGTTCCTGTTACTGATGTAGTCCCTCCATTTTATGATGAGTTGGCTCATATCTTCGGGAATGTCTGTGGTAAAGTACATCTCTTTTCCTGTGGTAGGGTGAATAAATCCCAGTGTCTGCGCATGAAGAGCCTGTCTGGGACATATATGGAAACAGTTATTGACAAACTGTTTGTATTTACTGAAGTGTGTTCCTTTAAGGATCTCGTTGCCTCCGTAACGGGCGTCGTTGAAAAGGGTATGCCCGATGTGTTTCATGTGGACACGGATCTGATGGGTACGGCCTGTTTCGAGCCTGCACTCTACCAGGGTTACATATCCCAAACGTTCCAGCACTTTGTAGTGGGTAACGGCATGTTTGCCTGTTCCGGGGTCGGAGAATACAGCCATCTGCATTCTGTCCCGGGGGTGGCGGGCTATGTTACCGGTAATGGTGCCTTCGTCCTGCTCTACCGTACCCCATACAATGGTCTGGTAGGTCCGTTTGGTGGTTTTATTAAAGAACTGGATTCCCAGGTGGGTCTTGGCATTCGGAGTTTTGGCTACTACCAGGAGTCCGGAAGTGTCTTTGTCGATGCGATGGACCAATCCCACCTGCGGGTCGTTCGGATCGTAAGAGGGGTGGTCTTTCAGGTGCCAGGCGATGGCGTTCACTAAGGTACCGGTGTAGTTACCGCATCCCGGATGTACGACTAGGCCTGCCGGCTTATTAATAACCATCAGGTCCTTATCTTCGTATACAATATTCAGGGGGATATCTTCCGGGATGATCTCATTGTCGTAACGGGGACGGTCCATCATTACGGTAAGTACATCCAGGGGTTTTACTTTGTAGCTGCTTTTTACCGGTTTTCCGTTAGCCAGGATAAAACCGGATTCAGCTGCTTTTTGTATACGGTTGCGGGAGGCGTTTACAAGTCGTTCGAACAGGTATTTATCTACCCGGACTAGGGATTGGCCTTTGTCTACTACTACCCGGAAGTGTTCATACAGGGCATCGTCTTCGTCAAGGGTCTCCGGTTCTTCTCCGGAGAGATCAGGTAGTATGTGTGTTGCGTCCATAATTTGTGTGAGTGGGGAACTTAAAACCAGGGGTCTTCCGTAGCGGCCCCTTCAACGGGTTGTATCTCTTCTCTGTGGTAGACCTCTTCGCTGTTGTCGTACAGGCTGTCGATCTCTTCCGGCTCGGGAATACCGTCGCCGACCAGCAGGGTTAAAGTAGCTCCTGTGGGTACTTTTTCGTTGATGGAGAGTTGGCGGCCGTTATATTTAACGCCGTATACCCAATCCTTTTCACCGGTAATGAATTCGTTCTCGGTGAGCCGGAAACCGGCAGCGAGTAATTTGGCCTGTGCCTGGCGTACGGAGCTGTTATCTGCTACATCGGGTACGGTCATCTGTGGTACGTTCAGGGTATTGATGGTGAGGTGAACGATCCTTCCCTTTTTGACCCGTTGCCCCTGACCCGGGCGCTGGTCTAGTATAATACCGGGTACTTTCTCCTTTACATACATGGGGTCGGAAATTGCGCATTCCAGACTTTTGTTTTTTAATATTTTTTTGGCATCTTTTACGCTCATTCCGCTCACGTCAGGAACGGTTACCGATTCGCCGTGGCGGGTGTAAGCATCCAGCCATTTGAGAACAATGAGGAACGAAAGACAGACCGCTACAAGGATTGCAGCCAGGTTGATCCAGAAAAATCTGTTCTTTTTAAATGAGAAAAACTCTTTTATCGTCATACTTTACCAGCTTCAGATTTAACATCAAAGATAGTACTAAAAAACAAAAGAAGTAAAAGTTTTGTTGAAAACCTTCACTTCTTTCGTTTAATCCGATTGAATTTCAGAAACTTATTTTCCGTTATACTCGTCAGATACGGTTAATTTTTTTCTACCCTTTGCACGGCGTGATGCCAGGACTCTGCGTCCGTTCTCTGTAGCCATTCTCTCACGGAACCCATGTTT
>JAJPZL010000360.1 GCA_021204375.1 Bacteroides sp. | reverse complement strand
ATTACCTATTTTTATTGTTTTATAGCGCTTTACGTTTTTCTTTTTTATTATTTTTTAATAGGACGTGCGGGAACACCTGCAAAAGTTATTTTCACCGGGTTGATAAATCCTTTTTCATCGAAAGTCAGTTTTTCAATGCAGGTCATCCGGGCATCGCGCATGTTGCTGAACGGCAAAGGACGACGGTGGTATACAATGTAATACTCGTCGGTACCGGGAACATTCATCAGGGAGTGGTGTCCGGCACTGGTAGCTACCTCCGGATCTTGTTCCAGGATCTTTCCAACCCGTTTAAAGGGACCGAAAGGAGAATCGGCAATGGCATACCCTACTGAGTAGTTGGGTAACCCCCAGCCGCCTTCGCTCCACATAAAGTAATATTTACCGTTACGGATAAACATAAAGGGTCCTTCTGTATAGCCTTCGGGAGTTACTTCCCAGTATATTTCCCAATCTTCGAAAGGAACCAGGCCGGTAAAGTCGTCGTTGAGTTTGACTACATTGCAACGTCCCCAGCCACCGTAATACATATAGTGGGTCCCGTCCTTATCGCGGAATACGAACTGGTCAATGGGTTGGGCCCTGTTGACGATCTTATTGATCAGGGGTTTGCCTAAGAGATCTTTATAGGGACCTTCGGGACGATCGGCTACTGCTACACCAATCCCACCCAGTTCATCCTCATTCTGGATATCGTTGGCACCAAAAAAGAAGTAGTACTTACCATCTTTACGGATGATAGAGGGGGCCCACATGGTTTTATGGACCCATTTTACTTCGTTGTTATCAAGGATACGGTGGTGTTTTTCCCAATGTACCAGGTCTTTGGAAAAGAAACAGTCAAAGAAGGTCTGTTTTTCGTACACGTCGCTGGTAGTGGGGAAAATATAGTAGGTGTCGTCATAGATCATTCCTTCCGGATCGGCATACCATCCCGGGAAAGCGGGGTTACCTGACATCTGCGGGTTGGCAGTGGGGTCGAAAGTGAGGAAATCCTGATACTCTTTCCAGAGGGTATTGGTGGTAATTTCGTTGCCGAAAATAGATTGCATGACTTTATCGAAACTCCAGTGGATGATCTCAATGGCAGTCCGGTTAAACTTACGGAGGAAATCGGGGTCTTTGCCGGTAAGCCATTGCAGGAAGAAGCCGGTGGTACGGTAACCGTCGAGCCAATGACCGCCGGGTTTGCGGCTCTCTACCGGGAAGAATCCGTTGTGATACCGTACGGCATCGGCCATTCCTTCAATAAAGGCCCAGTATTCGGTTCCGGGAACATAGCCTCCGATACCCTGTGGCTCCAACCGATAAGCATGGGTAAGTTCGTGGTAAAGTACGCCACGGGTCTCATAGAGCACTTTATCGTCGCCCATTGTATTCTCTGAGTGCTTTACCCAGCGGGAACTGTAAAAGATATGGACTACGGGAGGTGCTCCGCCTTTGGCTGAGATCCCTTCGACATCTTCAAAAGAATACTCGATCTTTTTGACTGCGGGCATAGAGTCCTGAGGAGTCCAGTAAAGGGTCTGGGCTACCCAGATAGCGTGTTGCTGAATAAACTCTTCCGGATTGGGAACAATACGTTTGTAGATCTTCCATCCTTCGGTATGTTCCGCTTTGTTGATAAAATCAATTACGGGATAGGAGAAAGTACTCCAGTCGGGAGTTTCCCACTTCTGAGCGGAAACAGAGAGAAGGAGAAGCAGAGCAAAGAAAATAAGGGTTAGCTTTTTCATCTTCAACGGGTTAATGAATAGGGTTGTTGTTCTTTGGTGAATATTCTCTTTTTATTGGGACGGGAGGACATAACAAATTCGAGTTCTCCTCCATCCATAATATCAGCGTGTGTGAGATAGGCTTTCTCATAGGGTTTGCCATTGAGTTTTACGGACTGGATGTATACATTCCGGGCGGACGGGCCTTTGGCTGTAATATGGAAAGTGTTTCCATTCTCCAGGTTGAGTATCATCTCTCTGGCGTAGGGCACCCCGATCACATACTGGTCAGAACCGGGACATACAGGATAGAACCCGAGCGTAGAGAAGACATACCAGGCTGACATTTGTCCGCAATCGTCGTTCCCGCAGAGCCCGTCGGGTTTTGTTCTTGTACATACGGGTCATAATTTCGATAAGGCGGTATTGTCCTTTCCAGGGTTCATTAGTCCATGCGTAGAGATAGGGTACATGGTAACTTGGTTCGTTACCGTGTACATAGTTGCCCATCAACCCCTCTTCGGTAATATCTTCGTTATCGGCATAATATTTTCCGGCAGGTGCATGGTGAAGAGTGAATCGAGACGACGGACAAATTATTTTCGCCTCCCATCTCTTCGATCAGGCCGTTCACATCGTGGGGTACGTAGAAGGAGTAGTTCCAGGAGTTACCTTCTATAAAGCCCTGGTTATGGGTATCCAGCAAGTCAAAATTTTCCTTGAACTTCCCGTTCTTATCCTTAGGACGGGCAAAGTGGATGGAAGGATCGAATACATTGCGGTAACTTTCGGCACGTTTCAGGTACTCTTTGGCTACTCCGGGTTTTCCGAGGTGTTCTGCCAGTGCAGCTACCGTCCAGTCGTCGTAGGAGTACTCCATGGTTACGGAGGCAGATACGCCACTGAAATCAGAGGGTACATATCCATACCTGATATATTCGCCGGTAGCATCGTAGTAAGGTACATTGGCACTGCTGATACAGGCTTGTAAAGCCAGTTCTTTATTGATATCAAGCCCCTTGATAACGACATCGGAGACAACGGAAACGCCGTGGTAACCGATCATACACCAGTTCTCATTCCCCATGTGAGACCATACCGGGAGTGCACCGTGTACGCTTTGCCGGTAATGGTTCAGCATGGAATTTACAAACTGTTTGCTATAGGATCTTTTGATCAGGTTCATCAGGGGATGTTGTGCCCGGTAGGTATCCCAGACGGAGAATACGGTATAATTGGTTTCTCCGCTGCCTGCGGTATGGATATTGTGGTCTACTCCGCGGTAGCGTCCGTCTGCATCCTGGTAAACGGAGGGATTGATCAGGGTACGATAGAGGGCAGTATAGAATACTTTCATCTTCTCTTCGGTATCGTTGATACGGACTACACTGAGCTCTTTTTCCCACTTTTGCTGTACCTCCCGGCGAAGCTGGTCGAAGTTCTTTTCTCCGGTCTCTACAGCGAGATTATTGGCTGCTCCCAGGGTATCCACTGGTGAGAGAGCTACTTTGATCTCCAGCGGCTCTCCGTCTTCAAAATCGAAATCGAAAAAGGCGGTAAGCCGGGTACCAAACATCTCCGGAAAGTTATCTTCCATGTTAAATTTCCTCCACCAGCCTACGTATCCGGGTTTTTCCTCGTTCCGGCAACCATAGTTCTGAATGGGTTTGGAGAACTTTACGGCAAAATGGGTATAGTTCATGCGTGACCATTCCCGGATAATGCGGTATCCGGTCAGGGTATAGGGATCTTCTACTCGCAGGTTAGCCATGATCACTTTTCCTTCGTAGTTATAGATACCGTAGGTAAGATCGAGTACAATACTTCCTTTTCCTTGGGGGAAGGTATATCGGTGTACGCCGGTACGCTCGGTAGCAGTGAGTTCGGCTTTTACGTTATAATCGTCCAGCATAACAGTGTAATAACCGGGTTCTGCCTGTTCGGTATGGTGATTGAAACGGGAGCGGTATCCGCTTCCCGGATCATCAGCTGTTCCCATATCCAGTTTTACTTCTCTGGTCATGGGCATTACCAGAATATCTCTCAGGTCGGAGTGACCGGTACCGTTCAGGTGGGTATGACTGAAACCGACTATAGTAGGGTCTTCGTACTGATACCCGGCACAGTAGCGATAAGCATCCTTTTGGTATACTCCATGGATGTTATGGGGGATCATCTCGGTATCAGGACTGAGTTGTACCAATCCGAAGGGGGAGCAGGCACCGGGAAAGGTATGCCCCATGCTCTGCGTTCCCACCATTGGATTCACATAATCAATTAAAGGTTTCTGTGAGAATGTACTACTCACAGAAAGAGTACAGACCATCAAAAGTAGGATTCTATCTATTTTTACCATATAAAAGGGTTTGATGAGGGTTTGACAAAGATGGAGCTACCGATTCGTCACTTACTCCCCAGGAGGTATTGGGCTGACTGCCCAGTACGAATTTAATGTCGGCTCCGTTCCTGATATCTTCGTATGTCAGATAGGTTTTGTTATAACGGTTCCTATTTAAATACATCTCCTGGATATATACATTTTCCGGGGTGTAATTCTCTGTGGTCACGCTGATCTTTTTACCGTTACCTAAGGTCATCTCTACGGCTTCAAGACCGGGAGAACCGATGGAATAGATATTGCTGGAGGGAGCGGTGGGATAGAATCCCATGCAGTTAAAGATATACCAGGCTGACATCTGTCCGCAATCGTCGTTCCCACTCAGGGCATCCGGTGTATTACCGTAGAGGGTATCGAGTACATAGCGTATCTTTTCCTGGGCTTTCCAGGGTTGTTTCAGGTAATTGTAAAGATAGATGATCTAGTGGTAGGGTTCATTTCCGTGCCAGTAGGCTCCTATCCTGCCCTGGATATCGTGGGCTCCGGGGATATCTTCCGGAAGTTCCATGGTAAACATATCGTCCAGCTGTTGCAGGAAAAGGTCGGCTCCCATTTCATTGATATATCCCTGTACATCGTGCGGTACATACCAGGTATACTGATAGGTGAACCCTTCGGTAATATCGCCCCAACCGTGTACGGAACCCGGTCCGGTATAGGCAATGGCATCAAACGGAGTGCGCCAGTTACCCTGGGTATCGCGTCCGCGCATAAATTTGGTTTCAGGATCGATCAGGTTCTGGTAAGAGAGGGAACGGTTCAGGAAGAAACGGTAATCCTCCTCTTTGCCTAGCTTTTTGGCCGCCATGGCAATGCAGTAATCGTCATAGGCATATTCCAGTGTTTTGGAAACCGATTCGGGTTCTTTGTCAAAAGGTACCTATCCCAATTGAGTATACTCCGGTAAACGGTCGTAATTGGGATTGGTGGCTGTGGTTTTCATGGCTTCGAAGGCCCGCTCATAATCGAAGCCGGGAATATCTTTTACAATAGCGTCTGCCAGGACTGATACACCGTGATACCCGATCATACACCAGGTCTCATTTCCGTAGAAGAACCAGATGGGAAGCATCTTCTCTACACTCTGGTCGTAATGGGCAAGCATAGAGTTTACCATATCGGCATTACGCGCCAGATTGATCAGGTTGAGCAACGGATGGTGTGCCCGGTAGGTATCCCACAGGGAGAATACGGTATAGTTGGTAAATCCGTCTGCCTGGTGAAGATTGGAATCGTGTCCCCGGTAGGTACCGTCTATATCCTGGTAAATAAAGGGATGGATAGAGGCGTGATAAACGGATGTATAGAAGGTTTCGAGCTGCTTCTGTGTACCTGTTACTTTGAATTTACCTAACTCTCAGGCCCATAACTCCTCTCCTGCTCTTTTCAGGGAGTTAAAGTTGTACCCATCCAGTTCAGCCAGATTTTTAAAGGCTCCGGAAGTCCCGGTAGAGGAGATAGCAACTTTTACTTCGATCGCTTCGCCGGGAGCAGTATCGAAATCAAACCATCCCATCAGTTTATTACCGTATGCTACCCGATCGCTGCGGAAACGTTTGGTGTTGTACACAACCGGTTGCCCGTTCTGGCAGATACCGGAGGCGGCAAAAGGTTGGGAGAAGGTTGCCACAAAATAGACATAGCGTTCGGGGCCCCATCCGTTCACCAGTTTGAAGCCACTGATGGTAGAGTCGTTCTCGATCCGTAATTGTGACCAGGCTGTTTTAAACCATTGTACATGGTCCATGTCGATCATTACGAAAGAGCTGTCACTCCGGGGAAAAGTGAAACGGAAGATACCGGAACGGAGGCCGGCCGTAATCTCTGCTTTTACATCGTAATCAAGTAATTCTACTGCGTAATAGTTGGGAGAGGACCATTCTTTGTCGTGAGTATAACGGGAGCGGTACCCTTCATCTGGGTTCTCGTGGGTACCTGCTTCCAGTTTTTTAGTGCCTGTTCCGGGAATGAAGAGGAAATCGCCCAGGTCAGGAATGCCGATTCCACTGAGATGGGTAAGGCTGAACCCCATTATAGTGGGGTGATTGTATTTATAACCGGAGGCGGCATCGTAATAGTCGCAATCGGTATCGGGGCTGATCTGGATCCTCCCCCGAAGGATACCTGGGCACCGGGATAGACATTCCCGAAGCCCGAGGTTCCTACGAACGGATTTACATAAGAGTTTAGAATCAGGTGCAACTCATTTTTCTCCTTAGGATGGGAACAAGCTGTTATGACTCCCACTACTATAATGAGATAAAAACGTATTCTATCAGTCATTGTATAATTCTGTTTAATGGATTACCCGAAATTCCCTGGAAAAAGAGTAAGGTGTATCGCTCTCCTGCGTTCCCCTGCCGGTGTTGGGTTGGCTACTCATGCGGAACTGGATAGCGGCTCCCTTGAGAAGCTGATCGTGTGTCAGGTAATTTTTAGTATAATTCTTTCCGTTCACCGTCATAGAGTGGATGTAACGTTTGTCCGGAGCATTATCCGGGGCTTTGATCGTTACTTTTTTACCGTTGCTCAGGTTCAGCTTTACACTTTTGAAGAGCGGAGATCCTACAATGTATTCGTCGGAACCGGGGCATACCGGATAGAATCCCAGCGCGGAAAATACATACCAGGCAGAAGTCTGTCCGTTATCCTCGTCTCCACAATATCCGTCAGGGGTAGCGAAGTAGAGTTTATCCATTACTTCACGGGTCCAGTACTGGGTTTTCCAGGGTTCGCCTGAGTAATTGTAGAGGTAGATCATGTGCTGGATGGGTTGGTTACCGTGTGCATAGTTACCCATGTTCATAATCTGCATTTCGCGGATCTCGTGGATCACTCCTCCGTAATAGCCATCGTCAAACAGGGGCGGGACATTGAATACGGAATCCATCATGATATTGAACTCTTTTTTACCGCCCATCAGGTTGATCAATCCCTGGGGATCGTGGAATACCGACCAGTATAGTGCCAGCTGTTCCCTTCGGTAAAGGCATCTCCCCATTTCAGCGGATTGAAAGGAGCCTGGAAGTTTCCATTCTTGTTCTTACCCCGTATCAGTTTGTGTTCCGGGTCAAAAAGGTGTCTGTAATTCAGGGCACGTTGAGCATATACGTTAATCTCTTCCTGTGGTTTACTCAATGCCTGTCCCAGCTTATAGATGGTCCAGTCATCATACGCATATTCCAGGGTACGGGCTACACTCTCGTTGATCTTTACATCATAGGGTACATATCCAAGTTCGTTGTAATATTCGTATCCCAGACGTCCGGTAGAGCTGACCCGGGGATGTACGTTGTTAGCTCCGTGTACTACGGCTTCCCAGAGGGTTTCAATGTCGTACCCGCGCAGCCCTTTCAGGTAAGCATCGGCTACTACGGAGACTGAATTGTTCCCGACCATGCAGCCACGGTGTCCGGGGCTGGCCCATTCGGGCAGGAAGCCACTCTCTTTGTAAGTATTGGCCAGGCCTTCCTGCATCTTTACACTCATTTCGGGATACATCAGGTTCAGGAAGAGAAAGAGGCAACGGAAAGTGTCCTAGAAACCGGTACCGGTAAACATGTAACCGGGAAGTACCTCTCCGGTATGGGGACTGTAGTGTACTACTTCTCCGGCATTATTGATCTCATACAGGCTGTGGGGAAACAGTACGGAACGGTAGAGACAGGAGTAGAAGGTACGGAGTTTATCTATGTCGTTATCTTCTACTTCAATACGTCCCAGCACGTCGTTCCAGGCTTTTCTACCTTCGGCAACTACCTGGTCGAACGTGCGGTCTCCAAGTTCCTGCAGGTTTAGTTCTGCCTGTTCGTAGCTGATAAAGGAAGAAGCGACTCTGGCATATACCACTTCTCCCCGTTTGGTAGAGAAGCCGATAATGGCTCCGGCATGGGACTCCTGAGCCTCCAGGTCGCCCCGACGGATCTCCTAATCGCCTACTACGGCTTTATAGGTGAAGGGTTTATCAAATTCCACGACAAAGTAGTTTTTGAAGTTCTGGGGTACTACCCCACTGTTGCGGGTGGTATAACCGATGATCTTATTCTCCTGGGGAATAATTTTCACATACGAGCCCCGGTCAAAGGCATCTACGATTATATAAGAGTTCTTGTTCTCGGGGAAGGTAAAACGGAACATAGCGGCCCTGTCTGTCGGGGTGATCTCTGTGACGACATCATGGTCGGCCAGGTAGACCCGGTAATAATGGGGCTGGGAAACCTCTGCTTTGTGAGAGAACCAGCTGGCCCGCTTATCCTGGTCGAAAACGACCTTACCGGTAACGGGCATCAGGGAGAACTGGCCGAAATCGTTGATCCACGAACTGGGCTGGTGAGTTTGCTTAAATCCGCGTATCTTATCGGCATCGTATGTGTATGTCCATCCGTCTCCCATCTTTCCGGTCTGGGGAACCCAGAAATTCATTCCCCAGGGTCGGGCAATGGCCGGATAGGTATTCCCGTTGGAGAGGGAGATCTTTGACATAGAACCTACCAGCGGATTGACATAATCCACCGGTTCGCACTTTTGTGCATGTATAACACAAAGTGTAAAAAGCAAACTTGTAAAAAGAAGGGTTAGTTTTTTCATTTTTATGGTGTGTTTAGTTTGGTATCCAACATTTTTATATAGTAACCTCCGACAACGGAACGGGTCCGGAAGCCCCGCTTCTCAGGCTTATCTGTAAAGATCCAGTCGGACATGGGTACCCGGTTTACTGTTTCATTCATAAACCGGTGAACCGGACGGATAAATTCCTGAAAAACATCCTGGCTATCTGCCAGGGTAGCTGTCCAGAAAATCCAGTCGGTTTTTGTATAGGTAGCCCGGTTGTCCAGAGGTAATCCGTACTTATTCTGTTTCGTAAGGTAATAAGATATTTCCGTTTCAGCCATATGTTCCGGAAAAATATCCAGCCTCAGTATTTTATTCCATACTAAATTGTATTTCTGGCTCCAGGTATCGGGACGGTCAAAAGCGAGGCGGTAATGATCGTCGTCAGCGGCTTTTTCCACTCATTTTTCTGCCAGCTGCCGGGCAATAGCGGTATACTTGTGGGCTATCTCCTTTTTACCGGACAGGCCGGCCATATATCCATATCCGGCAATTCCCAGAATGGTTTTTACGGAGAGATTAGTATTGTGTGCCCAGTGTCCGGCAAAGTCGTCGGTACAAAGCTGGTTTTCGGGATCGAAACCATGTTCTGCCAGATAATCAGCCCACCGGGTTAATAAACTCCAGTGTCTTTCGGCATAGCAGGTATTTCTCTCCACAGCACTTATAAGTGTGGTAAGCAACAACATATTTCCTGCCTCTTCTACCGGCATATCGGCTCCGTACGTCTGCCCGTTGGCCCGGGGATATGTACCTATATCGTGAGGAGGAAAAGGCTTATCCCAGCCTGCACTTTCACAGTAATAGAAAATAGGATTAAGTAATCCTTTTGTCAGCTCTACATTGTAGTAAAGGAACAAAGGAGCTGCCGGATAGGCTACATCTACCGTACCGATAGAGCCATTACTGAAATTCTCTTTCGAGAGAAAAAGCAGATCACCTTCGGGAGACTCTACCAGTTTGTGGGCAGAAACAGCCTGCCGGTAAGCCAGGGCACAAAGTTCTGCATACTCCTTACCTCCGGCACGGTAAGCCTCTTCCATAAGGGATCTATCGAATGCATAGGCTCTATGAAGAAGGGATTCATGTTCCTGACTGGCTCTTACCAGCAACTGAGTGATAAACCTATCTCCTTTCCGGTTCCAGTAAGGACGCAGCTCCTGACCGAAGTACTGAATGGAATACATATCATCGTATCCCAACATGAGTTTACCGGTAACCGGCTCTTTCACCTGGCCCAGGTTACGGGTAATTACAATATTATCTCCGCTATTCTCACGGCGGTTTACAGACTCTTTCTTTATTCCGTTCATAAATCCGGCCCGTAATTCCCTGCTGAGCCCAATGGAGTAAACGGTATTCTTTTTTTCGGCAGTCATGTAGAAATAGCCCCAGTCAATGCGGAGATCGTCTCCCTGTTTTCCCAGAATCTGTTGTTCCAGACTACCGGTACGGAGAATGAACAGATCGTTCGATTCGAACCCTTCACTGATAGATTGCTGGCAGGGATCGTTCAGGGCCCAGGCCGGAGAGGCTTCGAAATAAATGGCTACCTTGTGTTTTTTCTGGTCGTTCGAAGAGACTTCGTGCGTTATATAATTGATAGGTTGTGCAAGCAGTTCCAGGTCGTCAGGAAACAGAGGTGCCGTAAAGGTCAGTTTGAGATTGACCGGACCGCACTTAAAATAGTAATGAGCTTGGGTAGGTTGTACATCTACATCTGTTTGAACTGCAGTTTCTTTAAATATTTTTTCGTTCTCTGTGCCCATAAAACGGAACACCTGTCCATCTACTTTGATAGCACCGGTAAGAGGAAACTCTTTTCCTGTCCAGTGTCTGACCGGGGATTCATATAGTTTGTCGGAAAATGACCAGCCGCTGGTATAGGGATCAATGGTGATAATGGGATAAGTCGGTGCCCGTAAGTCGTTTTGTATAACCGGATATTCCGTATCCTGTGACGATCGGCATCCACACAGAAAAGATACAAAAAGAAAAAGGGTCAGAAATTTTTTCATGATTTTTGATAATTATCCTGAAGAATAAATCAATAAGACTTTTAAATATCAGCAGAGCCGCCTGATACGGCTCTGCTGATAAGCCACCTGTAGTTTACTAAATTACAATCTTTTTACCTATTGTATTTACCAGCCCGGATTCTGGACCAGTACGTGACTGATATTGATATCTTTACTTGGGATAGGGAAGAAATAACTTTTCTTTTCAAATGTTCTGTCTTCCATGACAGTACGAACAAAAAATTCTTCGCCGTCTTTCCGGATATCCATGCCGTGTACAGGTTTGTTCTCGGTCTGTTCTGCAATACACCACCTGCGTACATCAAAATAGCTCACATTTTCAAAAGCTAATTCTACGCAACGCTCGTCACGGATAGCCTGACGCATATCAGATGGTACCGGAAGTTGACCGGCTCCTGTTCCATAGGTCGGAATACCTGCTCTTTCACGAATCAGGTTCAGGTATTTCAGGATGTCGCCATTACCCGGGTCGCTTTCATTCAAAGCTTCGCAATAATCCAGGTATATCTGGGCTAAACGCATTAAGATACAAGCTCTGTCACTGGAAACCCAGTCTTCCAGTGGTGCTGATTTACGTACAATATATCCGGTCTTTGTATAATCATTGGTAGCTCCCTGAGACACCCCTGAGTTTCCGCTATACTGGGTACTGGTATAAATATCTCCCTGGCCATCGTACAACCATTTCTGACCATCAAAAGTGATATCTGCATAAAAACGGGGTTCTCTGTTTGTCCACGCTTTCAACACACCTGCCGGGGCGAATACTCTGCCGGTAACCGGATCCAGATAGTCTGTTTCTGAAAAACCACTATCCTCATAACCGGAAACCGGATTAATGACCGGAGTTTTATGATCCGATTGATAGCCGATAACAGGTTTTATACCATTTGCCATGAAATAGGAATCTACTATTTCCTGAGTAGCACCTAATGCACCGGAAGCCTGAGCCCAACCTACATTTACACCAAAGTGCTTAGGAGTACGGGAATACTGTTCAAATCCGGAAGCTGTCCGCTGATTGAACCAGATCATTTCAATGGTAGAGGTATTACCATTAAAATTGGTAATTTCAGATTTATAACCTCGTACAGCCTCACGGTAAGAGAGATAGGGGTCAAGTTTACCATCTGTATAAATACGGGTAAGATCATATCCGTTCCCTACATATTTATCGATAAACTCTTTCGCTTCTTTTGCAGCCGCAGCCCACAAGGCTTTCTTCTCACTATCACTGTAGGAAGGGAAAAGTTTTTTTACCATCCGAATTTTCCAGAGAAGTAAAGTAAGTATTACTGCCGTTAAAAAGATCACTTGCAGCCAGCATACGTACCTGTACTTTAAAGGCTTTCGCAATTGCCTGATCTACGTGTCCCAATCCTTTATCACTGGTAGAAGGACTTCCCTTTTTAATATTATCAATCAGCCCGGTACTCATGGCTATATTCAATTCTGAAAGAATGTAGTCTACGACCTCTTCCACACTGTTACGGGGAATCTGGAGTTCTCCCAGTGAGCTTTGCTCGGAAATAGGCTCTTCCAGGATCGGCACTGATCCGTATACTCTAAACAGATAGTAATAATAGATAGCTCTGACGGCTCTTGCTTCGGCAGTCCATTGTTCATAATCTCCGAGGGAAAGTTTATTACAAAGATGAAGATTATCCATGAATGTAGTAGCCGAACGGATTCCTTTATACCATTTTTCACAAAATGTTCGAACCATATCGGTCTCGGGTGTTACAGCATTGGAATTAATAAGATTGGCTGCATTATCACCCCAGACATATTCAGCTTCGTCACAACCTCCGGTCCAGGGACCTGATGTTCCCTGGGAATTATCTCCGATACCTACCAAACGTTGCCAGAACTCATCCGGCATATAGGTATAAACAGACGATAGAAAATCAAGTGACTTCTGCCGGGTCTCAAACATTTTCTCAAAAGTAAGAATATCCTGCGGAACCTGGTTCAAATAATCACTACATGCTCCCAGAGTGAGGATCAACGCCATTCCCGAAACAATAGATTTATATATTTTCTTCATAACTTTCTAATTTAAAAACTGAAATTAACGCCTAATGTATAAGAGGAAGCATTCGGATATTTAGTACCGTTACTAGTATTTAATTCCGGATCCCACAGTTTCCATTCTGAAAGGATAAACAGGTTCATACCCAACGCATAGACACTTGCATCTTTAATATGGACTTTCCGGCAGAAACTCTCAGGAAGCCGGTAAGCGATCTGAAGGGTTTTCAAACGCAGGAAACTCATATCTTTTAACCACCAGGTACTGTTTAGGGTATTGTTCAGGTTACCGTCAGCATCCCGTCCATAAGCAAGACGGGGATAAAATACATCCTGGCTGGGATTCTCTTCCGTCCATCTGTCAGTAATATTGGCAAATACATTGGAGTTACCGGTATCATTAAAAGAAAATGTCATTCCATTTACAAAACGCTGGGCCTTAGCAGTACCCTGGAATAATAAGCCTACAGAGAAACGTTTATAATCCAGATTAAATCCGAAACCATAGGTCATCTCAGGAACATCTCCGTTCCCTAACCAGGAGATATCATCGTCTGTAATTCTACCGTCTTTATTCTTATCTTCATACTTGATATCCCCGACTTTTACTTTATCCAATCCTACATTATAAGGGGTGGGGAAAGGTTGATTTTCAGGAGTCCGTTGACTTTCAGGCAAATTATACCAGGCAGCTATCTTATTAATATCTTCCTGGGTATATAAACTCAGCGCAGTAAATCCTTCTATGGAAGTTAAACTATATCTCCGTTGGTTTCTCCAGGAATAAGCCTTATCAGAAACATCATTATCTACCCATTCAGGTCTTGCCCAGGTAAAATTACCACGTACGGTTATGCCCCAGTCTTTATTGATCCTTTTATAGTATTCCACATTTGTATCC
>JAJPZL010000014.1 GCA_021204375.1 Bacteroides sp. | reverse complement strand
AAAGAAGTGTGATTTTGGTTTTTAAAGGTTTAAGAAAAATAAAAGAAGAACCATTAAACTATGATAAGGAGGTGAATATAAACAGAGTGTCAGGTTATCCTATCCTGAACCAGATCAGAGATAAACACAGAGATAACCTACACTCTTTCCGGCCTCATAAAATATTTGCTCCATTAACATTAATTATTGCCTTACTTTCCTGTTTTGTACGAACTTTCCGTAATTTTGTAATGAATGTATAAACTTAAATGAAGATGGAAAAGTTGACAAGACAAGAAGAAGAGGCGATGATCTATATCTGGAAGACAGAGCCCTGTTTTATTAAAGATATACTTAATAAATATGAAGAAGCTCCTCCTTACACCACGGTAGCCTCCATAGTAAAAAACTTAGAGAGAAAAAAGTATGTAGAGGCTAAAAGAGTAGGAAATACCTATCAATACTACTCCCTGATCAGGCAGAATGAATACAAACGTTCGTTTATGAGTAGTGTGGTCCGTAACTATTTTGCCAACTCGTATAAAGAGATGGTCTCTTTCTTTGCCAAAGACCAGAAACTTTCTCCGGAAGACCTGAAAGAGATCCTGGATATGATCGAAAAAGGAAAAGAGTAACTTTTAATACTTACTATTATGTCACCGGAGTTGATCTACTTCCTGAAAGTGAATACCGGGATCATACTTTTCTACCTGTTCTACCGGATATTCTTTTCAAAAGATACTTTTTTCAGAATAAGAAGAGTGATTCTGCCGGGATTTTTTGTGATCTCCCTGCTCTACCCCTTGTTACATATAGAAGAGTGGACCCGCAACCAGGAACCCCTGCTGGAAATAGTACAACGCTACGCAACAGCTCTCCTTCCGGAGATAGAAGCGGGTGTACAGGAAGTAGGCGTTAACCACTGGTGGCAATTTATTCCTTCTCTCCTTTTTTATATTTATCTGACCGGAGTTATCTTTCTCTCTATCCGGCTTCTTATCCGGTTATCGGGGATCATTCTGCTAAACCGGCGATGCCAAAAAAAAGAAGATCCGGGAAATAGAGGTACGTATCCTTGACAAAGAGGCAGGTCCTTTTTCCTTCTTTAAATGGATATTTATCTATCCCTTTAAACACGACCGGGAGGAGATGGAGGAAATACTGCTACATGAACAGACTCATGCCAACCAATGGCACTCCATCGATGTGGTTGTGAGCGAACTATTCGCTATATTCTTCTGGTTTAATCCCTTTGTCTGGTTAACTCAAAAAGAGATAAGAAACAATCTGGAATATCTGGCCGATCAAAAAGTAATAGACTCCGGCTATGACAGTAAGAAATACCAGTATCATCTTTTGGAGTTAACACAAAAGCAGGTAACTGCTCCACTCTACAATAGTTTTAAAATATTGCCGCTTAAAAACCGCATCCGGATGATGAACAAAGAACGGACACGCAATATTTTAAGGACGAAATACCTGGCCATTATCCCATTGATCATCTTATTGCTTGTTATCAGTAATATAGAGACCATAGCCCGTTCTACCCTACATATAGCAAAAGATGTAATAGAAAAGGCAGAGACACCTAACGAATCCTTTCCTGCAGAAGAAGAGGTTATAACTGCAAAGACAGAGCCCGGCCCGGTAGTAGAGATAATTCCGGTAAATAACGATGCACCCGCTCCCAGCCTGGTAGAAGAAGAGGTATTTATGGTAGTAGAACAAATGCCGGAGTATCCCGGAGGTACGTCGGCACCCGTGGAGTTCCTGGGAAAAAACATTTCTTATCCGGCTGAGGCCTTAGAAGCAGGGAGCGAAGGAAGAGTAATCGTTCAGTTTGTAGTAGAAACCGACGGAAGCATAACCGAAACCCGGATAGTGAGAGGAATAGACCCCTATCTGGACCAGGAAGCGATCCGCATTGTATCAACTATGCCCCACTGGTACCCGGGTAAACAAAGAGGGATAAATGTACGGGTAAAATTTACGCTACCTATTCAGTTTAGAATATCCGATACTAACCCCCGGACCTAACCCTGTACTTTTAAAAAGTCCCCTATACTTTTTCACAGGTTCTTTACCTGTGTGTGTTCTTCTGTCTTTGCATTTTCCTGATCCGTATTTACCACTTATTTGTGAGATTATTTCCGCAATTAATCATTAATTAACGACCTTGTTAATCTACCTTCCTTTATTTTGTGATCCTAATTTTAATACTCTATTAATTATGAGACACATTTTTTTATCATTCTACTATGTACCATAAGTTCTCCTGTTTTTGCTAATAGTGGGAAAACATATAAGACAAACCTCAAAGAAGGACGTATTACCCTGGATCTCTCGGATAATAACTGGTGGTTATGGAGAGATAAAGAGGCAACCTGGGAAAATGACAAGCTCTACCTGCCTGATGAAACAACCGATCTATCTGTTCTTCCGACAAATCCACCGACAGAAGGATGGAATGAACTTAATTCTTCCCGGGCTATCCGGGTAAAAGTACCGGGTACAGTTGAGGAATACCTGACAATGTCCGACAATCCCCGGCCCGAAGATCTCAGAGGGGTAAGTTGGTGGTTCCGTACACTGGATATTCCTGCTGATTTAAAAGAGAGACATTTTATCCTTCATTTTGAATCTGTAAGAATGCGTGCCGAGGTATATCTGGATGGTAGGCTGGTTGGGTATGATATAGTAGGTGAATCGCCTTTTCATGCGGATCTTACCCCGTTTATCAAACCCGGAGAAAAACATCAGTTAGCTGTAAGGGTAACTAATCCTTCGGGAAACTTTCACTGGCAGGATTTCAATATAGATAAATGGGATAACTACCATGTACCTCCCGGAAGGGGATTCGGAGGTATTATCGGCAGAGTGAAAATGAAAGTAGTAAATCCTGTTTATATTTCCGATCTATACATGCAGAATACACCCAACCTGACGCAGGTAAACGCAATTATCAGTTTCCACAATAACCATCTGAAAAATGTTACACATGATATAGAAGTGATTGTACGGAAAAAAAGGACCCGGAAAAAATTGTTTTCCGGCATACGTTAAAAAACAACTATTTCCAGCCGGTGAGCATTTCCTGACTGTTCCGGTGAACGTTCCCGACGCCCGGCTATGGGATTTAGAAACCCCGGAACTGTATACGTGCGAAATACAACTTAAATCCCGGAATAAAATAATAGATAATGAACAGAAAGAGTTTGGTTTCCGGTGGTTTACTGTGGAGGGAATAGGCGAAGATGCCGTCCTTTGTTTGAACGGCCACCGGATCATGCTTCTAAGTGCGATCAGTTGGGGTTACTGACCGGTTACCGGACTGATCGCTACGCCTGAAATGGCAGAAAAACAAATCAATATAGCGAAAGAGCTGGGACTCAATATACTTAATTTCCACCGATCTATAGGAAGTCCGGTTATTCTGGAGAAAGCCGATGAAATGGGATTACTTTATTATGAAGAGCCCGGTTCTTTTCATTCCGCCAATCACGACCCGTTCATCCGTACAATTGTGAATGAAAAACTGAAGCGTATGATACGGAGCGACCGTAGCTATCCCAGTCTGGTGATCTACAATCTGATCAATGAATTTAGAGGAGTATTGAGCCGTGACAAAGAATTGGTAGCCAAACGGATGAACGATATGCGGGAAGCCCACCGGATCGACCCGAGCCGTATTATGACATTTACCTCCGGTTGGGCTCACAGTGAACATACCGAAGAAGACTTAAAATTACACATGCTTCCTTTTGATACGACTCTATACCGCAAAGGATGGTTTGATAACCATCGGGCCGGAGGGCCGGAGACATGGCTTGAAGAGTACTATAAAGGTCCGGAAGATAATTTTATGTATACAGATAACCGTACGAAAATTTATATCCGGGGTGAAGAGGGCGCCTTGTCCACACCCCCGCGTATAGAAAAAATAGAGGAATCCATAGCCGCATCCGGTGTACTGGGATGGGATGGGAAATTCTGGAAAAAACAATACAAGGCCTTTGCCGATATGTTCCGCAAAAAGAAACTCGAACCCTATTTTGGTACGATTGATTCCCTGACCCGTTTACTGGGAATATTTCATTCGAACACCAGGGAAGGCGAATTCAGGGAATGCGCATGCAGAATATAGGAGACGGATATATAGTGAATGGATGGGAATCCATGCCTTATGACAATCATTCCGGAATTATAGATATTTATCGTAACCCCAAAGGGGATGTATCTTTATTTAATTATTATACTCAGCCTCTCTATGTCGCTGTATCTTCACGTTCGCAGGTTGTTCGTTTACCGGGACATGTAGCAGTCGATTTTTACATTGTCAATGAAGTGGACTTAAAAGGAGACTATCTGTTGCAAATCAATCTGTTAAATCCTTCCGGAAAAGTTGTGCATACAGAGAAGAAACCGGTGACCATACAGGGTGGTGAACTCTTTGGAGAGCTATTGGTAGAGAACCTTACCTTACCGGTCAGTAAAGAAGAAGGGACCTATCAAGTGACCACCCGTGTAACTGACAAGAATGGGATGATGCATGCCGAAGGGTATGATAATATAGTAGCTGTAGATTGGAGTGGTGACGATCTGAAAGGAAAGGGTGCCTACTATGGTAAGCCTGATGATAAATTCGCCTCCTTCTATGTACGGGAGACCGGTAAACCGGTAGAAGCATTTAACCCTCAAATGGATAAGTTGGACTGGCTGGTGGTTACCCGTCCTTCCCTGGACGAACCCACGATCATTGATCCGGACTTTTTTAAGAATAAAGCAGGCGAATCCACGCTTCGGGTAAACTTCTTTAGTGATGACGATATGGGTGCTCCAACCCGGAGTGGTCCGGATATACAGATCAATCGTAGTTTTGCGGATAGTGCCCAGCCCGATCCTTCTGTTCCGGCCAACCAGGCTTTCTCGGTAGTATGGGAAGGCGAATTATTACCGGTAGAATCCGGCCAATACCTGATTGGTCTGTACACAACGAACGGAGTCCGGCTATTTATAAATGGTACCCGGATAATTGATGAATGGAGTAATCGTAACCCGCCGACTTTGGACCGCCCGGTTGATTTTGAAGCAGGAAAGCCGGCGACTATCCGGGTAGAATATTCCCAACAGCAAAGTACAGGCGAGATACAGTTAAGATGGTCACAACCTGCTGCTACTGTTATCGAACCTCAACAGATAATAGACCGGGTAAAAAATGATGGAACCACTTTGGTTTTATTAGATACAACAGAGGCCTGGATGGACGTCATCAAACAAAATACAGAGATACAATATAATGGCTATTATTCTGTAGGAAGGAACTGGGTAGGCGGTGTACATTTTGTGAAAGAGCATCCCTTATTTAAAGGTTTGCCTGTAAATGATGGGCTCAACTGGCCCTACCAGGCAGTGGTACGCCAGGGTGATAGTCGTTTTGGCCTGCGTATAGAGGGAAAAGAGATGGTGGTAGGCTCCTATAGAAGTACTCCTTTTGAACTGGGAACAGCTGTGGGTATTATACTGTGTGGAAAAGGGGAAATTATATTTTCTACGCTGGATATTCTTGCTAACCTGGACCAAATCTCAGGTTCCTCTGAGGTTGCAAAAAAGATCCTATGTAATTATATTAATTATGCAGCCGGTAAGTAAGAATATCTATTAAAGTGACACCATTCAAAAACCTAAGGTTACCGCAGGCTTTATGGAAAGGAAGGGCAGAAGAGTATCGACCCGGTTGTTTTCTTTAAACTCATGCTCATCGATTATATAGAAAACCTTAATTCAGATCGTCGCATCGTAGACCACTTCCACTCCTACATCAGAGAATACAGAAGTAGCAGAAAAGATTGCAGAGAATGCCCACATGCCTGTCGGTGTCTGAGCAAAGAGTAAAGACTCCGGCTATACCTCTTTTCTTTACACTAATGTAGTGGGTAAATAGGAGAAGGAAAGATACAGAAAAGAAGGGAAGAAAAAAGAGCAAAAAAAGATTAGTGGCGTAACAGCCACTATGAAACCGGCGGTAACATCCGATACTTTTGATTTGTGTAATACTCACGTATAGCATAAATAAAATAAATAGAGAGGACCTGCCATCACGGCACGTCCTCTCCTGCAAAAAAAATGTCTTTTAAAACTTTACGGTTTCAAAAGAAACTAATATTACTAACTATTAAAAAACCTTATTTCCAGGCACCGCCGGTTTTCCAGCGCGGGTCACCGATGTTTTTGGTATAGATCGGATGTGCCATAATGCGCGGTGTCAGATTGTAATAAAAACCGTCATTATTGTACCGGTGCATATCTTTAGAACCTTCGGCTGCCAGGGGAGCTGGATTCCGGAACAACTCTTCCGGAGTCAACTGATATCCCACACCATCGCTTTCATTCCCATTCACATTGTCACCATACTTGATCTGGGTCTCTCCGAAGCCACCCACATTGAATGCTCCACTCAGATAACCTGCGCCATCGCTGCTATTGCTAAAAGCATAATTGGTAAATAATCCATCGGCCAAGGTTGCGGTTGTCCAGTCCGGAACGGTGATCGCATAGTTATCGGCAAAGTCGTAGTTTATATTCTTGGTGTCTATACGCATCCCTCGCATGTAAAGATCCCGGGCATCAGCATTGCCTTTCCGGACCATTACAAACAGATTTTTTCTTACTGTAAGATTACTGCCGCCGGGAGCATACCGGATCTCAAAGAGTAGTCCATGACCAGAACTTGAAGAACGCGGGCTAAAATTGATAATGGTATTGTTCTCAATCACTATATTCCAGTGGGTACCGGTAAGCCAAGCCAAAAGACCATTCTCTGTAACCAGTGCATTGTGGGGACTATCAATGATCGTATTGTTCCGGAATGTAAAATTCTGGTAGAAATTGGAGAACCTGTTGTTACCCGGGCCTGCAAACCAGGAATAGCCACGGCCGGTCGTGTCATAGACACCGTTATCATAGAATACACATCCTTCCACGGTCAGGCGCTGAATGATCTGGCGATTGGGACCCTGGAAGCGGATAAATTCACGCACACAGCCTGAGAATGTACAATTGGTTATGCTCAATTCACTCAATGAGAACAACAGACCTTGTGAACTCATGTTCATAAAATAGTTTGCACTGATTGCAAGCTGGGAATTTCCATCCGCAGCATTTACATCCAGGAAATTATAATAGGTCTGTGGCTGGAAATTAATTTCATTGAACCGGATATCCTGGATAGTCAGCGTCACTCCATTCTCGGCAGCATCCTGAGCATTACGTGCCAGATTGAAGTTCTGGTTACTTCCTTCTGTTCCCGATGCCGTCGTTGTTCCGACACCAAGGTAGATCGTAGCACGACCATTACCAGCCAGATCTTCAGGGTTTGTTTCCAGTGTAAATCCTTTGGTGAGTTCTACATTGGTCGAGACATAATAGTATTTGCCTCCCTCCAGATAGAACACCTGACCTTCGGCCATATTGTTGTCGCCCATATAATTGGTAAGTACCGTATCAAGGCGGGTAGCCTGTAGATCGGATACAAATCTTTGGGAGAGAATGGTGTCGTTCGGGTCTACAATGGCTTCGATAAGGATGGGTTCACCCGGATCGCCCAGCATACGCAACATGGTTTTATTGTACTGGCGGTCGAAGTAACGCGCCACATTGCTGTTCAGTCCCTGTACAATGTAAGCTCCGTTGGAAACCAATCCGTCAAAGTCTACATATCCTCTGTCAAAATCGGAGTCGGTCATGATGTGTGAAAGCGTAGGGAGGTTCGGATTGTCAGCCGTAGGAACAAGTTGTATCTCGTTGAATATCCACAGGCCATCAACAACTTCTGCACCCGCTTCTATAAACTCCTTATAAGTTGTTTCATAGCCCTCTTCTGCTATGTTATTAAAGTAGACCCGCAGGCTCTCTTTGGTTATATCTTCTGTCCAGAATACACTCGGTACATCGTAGCGAAGTCCGGTAGTAATAGTCACATAATCTTTCTGATGTGAGCCGTCACCATATCCATACCATTTTGAGTTATAAAATTCTCCCCGGGGAGAGAGTGCCTGAATTGCATAGCTGTAACCAGTGGAGTATTGCAGGTCTTCGTGTAAAAACTCAAGCTGATCAGGATCGAGAATAGTATCCAGTACACAGTTCAATTCCCAATCGGTTCCTTGCACTTTGGCTTTGAGATGATACCCACTTGCACCTTCAACCCCATACCAATAGAGTATGACGTCATTCACGAAGTTGCTGCTACAATCAGGGGCATCGCTGGCCACCGAACACGAATAGTGGTCAGAACTTTGATTGGTATTCTCTTCTACACGAAACATAGGCATAAACAAGCGCTCACTGCTATATTCTTCGTCACCAGTGTGGATATCATCGCTACAGCCGGGAAACACCATGGATGTACCCGCGAGCAAAGCCATCAAATATAGATTAATCTTTTTCATCTTATTTCTGTTTAGTTGAATTAATAACCATAGTAATTCTTATAGGCGCCCTTGCTTCGGGAAACGGCATCACTCGGGATCGGCAGGATGTACCGTACCGGAGGCAAGCTATTGAGATCAACCACGTGGCTATATATCGGCATATTGGATGGGCTGAGTCGTCCTTGCTCGTCCATATAAATATAACCACGCAGAGAACAACGGCACTGGGCTTTAGCAATACCGGTATTGTCATCCAACCAGGCAAACCATTGATTAGTGCTCCAGGCATCACTGTCTGTGGTCGAAGGCAGACGATCGGAATGGTTTTGAATATAGTCCATACTAAAGTTCTTCCACTGGCAATCCACATCATACTCCTCATCTGTAAAGAACTGGAACACATCCAGTACTTTATTCGGATAACTTCCGTCGCCTGGGTTGCTGATGATCTTGTAGTAGATCTGTTTGGGATAGGTGTCAAACTTATCATCCAGGTCATACGAATAGTCATCGCTTCCCAATCCATAATATTGCCAGAAGGTTTTATATACTACCTGATTGTAGAGGTTCCAGCGAACCAAGTCTTTCCAGCGGAGGTTCTCCCCTCCAAATTCCCAGGCGCGTTCATCAAAGATAAGTTGGAAGAAGGTCTCTTTTGACGATGCCGCATCTACGTAGGCATCCACCATTTCACCTTTATTTGCTGCATGACGGAAGGCTCGTTCGCGTACGGTTTTCAGGGCTTGTCTGGCTGCATCCGTAGGACCGTTGTTCAATTCGTTGTCTGCTTCGGCAAACATCAGTAAGACATCGGCATAGCGTATATAGGGAAAGTTGATCCCAGTGTTCCCGGCGCTTTGATACCCTAAGCGGTGATTTTCGTCCCAGAATTTAGACTATTTGTTACAGTAATTGTTGTAGTCGTTCAGGAGAACCGGTGTTCCGTCATAATCGTAGTGCCAGAAACCGACGGTTTCACGACGGGCATCCTGTTCATCGAAAGTGAAACGATAGAATGCATTCAGACGGACACTACCGCTTGCTGTACCCCATTGATTTACCCCTTCGGTACCTCCGGAGCTTGAATCCAGACCACGAGGCCCATGCACATAGCCTACGTTTCCGGATACATTCTGCGTGAAAGGAATTTCGAAGATAGGGTCATCGGCATTGTTAACTGTATAATTGCATTCGTCAATAAATACCTGATAGTAATCTTTGGACAGATTGTGGGTTCCGGATGTGATCACTTTTTCGCTGTAGTCGCGTGCGACCCGGTAGTAATTCAGATAATCTTCCGGGCGTTGCATGATACCTACATCCGTGGTTGACCCGTTGTGGCGTAACGAATAACCACCACGATAGAGTGCCATACGAGCGATCAGCGACCAGCAAAACTCCTTGGAGCAACGCTCCACTCCTGCACTCAGGTCGGCGGCGAACTGCATATTATCAGCGGTGTCGATCATGTCGTCGATCAGCATAGTGAGGATCTCGTCCCGATCGCCCATCGGCATTACCAGGCTTTCGGCCTCATAAGCACGGGTAAGTGAAAAAGGTATATCGCCAAACATAATTACCAGATCGAGATAGTTCATAGCACGGATACATTTGGCTTCGCCTATCAATTGAAGCATGCTGGAGTCACGGACGGCAAATAATTCACTGTTTTGGGCAGCACCGATAAAGTTATTGGCACTTTCTATTGTGGAGTAAGCAGCGTTCCAGGTAGACAACAAGCTGCTGGCATCCGCTCCGCAGTCGAACAATTTATATTCGTTGCGGCTTGCACTTTGGATTTCGGCTGTACTGGTGGTGAATTCTACGTCGCTGTTTAAGTTGAATATCGTAAAGTAGGCATTGCCGTATATGTTACCGGAAGCAACCCTAGCATAGACAGCGTTGAGCAGGCGATTCGCCTCTTCAAGATTCTTGACCACATCCTCGTCTGTAAAGGTGGACGGAGAACTTACATCCAGAAAATCGGAACAGGAGGTCAATCCCAGAAGACCTAATCCTATGTATAAAAGATATTTTTTCATTGTCATTTTGGATAAAAATTAGAATGTTACATTAAGACCGAACAAATAGCCATGACTACGGGGATAACGGTTGTAATCCACACTGGGTGTCAGGCCGCTTTGAATGTCAACTTCCGGGTCGTAACCGCTGTATTTTGTCCAGCAGAATACATTCGAGCCGGTTGCATATACACGTAGGCGTTCAATACCCCAATTCCGGGTCAACTTTCTGGGTAGTGTATAACCGATAGTGATATCCTGCAAACGAAGGAACGAACCATCTTCGACAAAGTAGGAATGGGTATATCTGGATGTTACATTATTAGGGTTCCAAAGGGTTTTTCCGGCATTAATCTCCTCGTATACATCTAAGTATTCCCGATGTTAGCTATTACTCAGTAGCGGTTCATTCAGGTTATAAATATAGGTGCTACCATCGGCATTTGTAGTGTAAATATCCCCATGATATATCCAGCAGTTGTCGTAACTGAACTTGGCAAGCACATTTTTCGGAGCATTCTGGCTGGAGTTATAGGCCGAAGAGAGTTCATAAGCGGTGGCATTGAGCAGATCGAATTTGAGCATATAAACGAAATTTGCGTTAAAGTCGAAATTTTTCCATTGTCCGCTGATACCGAAACCACCCTGTAGGCGTGGATTGGTATTACCGATCACGGTACGGTCATATTCGTCAATGATACCATCTGGTACACCATCCGGGCCACTTATGTCTTTAAATTTAGGATGTCCGGGAGCAGTACCATAGATACCGTCGCTGTTGAGTGTTCCCTCTTTGGCTGTATAGTTGAAGCCATCGCGTACGAACTCATCGAATCCATACAAACCATCATATACATACCCGCAGATCAATCCAACCTCGGAACCTTCTCTTAGACAGAAATCGTTATCGCTGGATTTCCAGCGGCTCGAAGTGGTCCAGAGTTCTTTGTCTTCTCCATTGAGCCTCTCTACATTCATTTTGTTGCGTCCCATGGTCAGATTGGCACTTAAAAGAAAATCTTTTCGCTGAATAATGTCGCCGCTAATGGTCAATTCAACCCCTTTATTAGAGACTTTTCCGACATTTTGTACCTGTCGGGTGAAATCGGTCGTAGTTGGGATCAGGTTCTCGTAGAGTAGGTCACGTGTGGTATTCCAGTAGACTTCCGGTGTAACGGTAAAGCGTCCGTTAAAAAGCCCAGATCAAATACCAGGTTACGGGTAATGGTGGTTTCCCATTTAATGGCCTCGTTCGGGAAAACACTACCGGTATTGTAATAGGCTTCACCGTCCTGTGTATTTTCACCCTAGCTGGGTCCGCCGTTTGAAGTAATACTATATTGGTATCTCCACCTGTCTGAACTGATCTCGTTATTACCCGCCATACCAATCGCTGCCCGTAGTTTGAGCATAGAGACCTAGTCCACTCCATCCATAAATGATTCTTCGGAGATTACCCAGCCAGCTGAAACGGAAGGAAAGTAACCCCATTGATGTCCGGGAGCGAACTTGGTAGAACCATCGGCACGGAAGGTTCCGGCTATCAGGTATTTATGAGCATAGTTGTAACTGAGCTGGCCAAAGAAAGAGAGCATACGGTTTGGTGTAGAAATAGACGAACTATCGTAGTAGGGCGAACCCAGTCCCATATTGGCAAAAGCCGTCCGTGCCGAGGTTCCCTGCGGGAAGTAGCGGGCTGAATTAACTTTGGCTGTTTTCTGTTCGTGACTCACTTCATGCCCGATAAGAGCCGAGATATTGTGTCTCTCTTTTACATTCAGGTCATAATTTACGGTATTGGTCCAGATGTATTTATCGGTACGCTCGTCTGTGAGTTCTGCTACACCTATATCGTTGTTGGCAATCCCTGTATCTGTGAGATAGTCGTAGTAGCGATTGTTATCCTGGAATTTCCAGAATTGGGCGATATCTGTGCGGAGAGTAAGTCCACTAATCGGTTGCCAGGTGAGCGATGCCTGATTGATAAAGGTGTAGGTATGCTTTAACTGATAATTCTGATCAATATCATCCAAAGGACTGGATAATAACCAGTATCTCTCGTTATTGTAATTAACCGTTTTATCATCGCGGTATGTAAATTCGCGCAGACCATTGCTGGGACGATAACGAAGCACACCGATCAGACCCTGCGTGCCAATACCATCTGCTCCGGCACCTATATCGCGACGATAAGTGAGACGAGGATTGATCAGTAACGACAATTTCGGAGAGAGTTGAATGTTGATCTTTGTATTCATATTGGTTCGGCGTACTCCTGAACCTTCAACAATACCTGATTCGTCATGGTGGGTCAGTGATGTACTGAAGCGTAGGTTTTCATTACCTCCTTTAAGCGTCACATTGTACATCTGGGAAAAGGGAGTTCCTCCCATTACCTCATCCTGCCAATCATGAGTCACCGCACACTTGTAGATATCAAGGTCGTTCGGGTTGCCAAAGTCGTTCCGGAATTGGTGAATCCTGGAGTTATTACCGATTGTATAGTCCAACTGATAGCGAACAAATTCATAAGTATCAAGCAGATCAACTTTTCCTGCAAGCTTCCGGGCTTGCAGATAGGTATTAAATTCTACCTGGATCTTACCGGCAGCCGCAGATTTAGTCGTTACAATCACTACCCCGTTACCCCCTTTGGCACCATAAATGGCGGTAAGGGATGCATCCTTCAGTACATCGATAGACTGAATATCTGTCGGAGGAATATCGTTGATATTATCTGCGATAAAGCCATCTACCACAAAGAGAGGTTTACTATTCTCGCCGCTTAACGAGGTACCCCCCCACGGATACGGATGTTGATCTCGGCACCCGGAGTACCGTCTACTGTGCTTACCTGTACACCGGCGATCTTACCCTGCAACGCTTCAGCAACTGATGCTACGGGAACCTGAGCCAACTTGGCTCCTGAAATGGAACCGACAGAACCTGTCAGATCCTTACGGGCCTTGCTTCCCCCGTAACCGATCACTACGACTTCGTCGAGGGCTTCGGCGGTATCTTTAAGTTCAATGATCAGTTTTTGTTCGGAAACGGCTTTCACTTCCTGACTTTCCATACCTATATAAGATATAATAAGGATAGAGTTAGTCGGTACACTTACGGTGAAATTCCCGTCCAGATCGGTAATAGTTCCTGTACCGGACTGGTCTTTCTGAGTAATAGTGACACCAATCACCGGATCGCCGAAATTATCTACGACGTTTCCTATTACTGTGATGTTCTGGGCGAAGATCCCGGGAGGAATCATGATCAAGAAGGTCAAAAACCAGAGAATTCGTAATTCTCTTGTCATACTGTGTTTTCCTTTCATACATAGTCTTATTTATAG
>JAJPZL010000005.1 GCA_021204375.1 Bacteroides sp. | reverse complement strand
TAATAATATATAACTTTGCAGCTTTGAACGTTGATGATTAAAAGAATATGATAGATTCTTCTGTATTTCAGGATAAAACCGCTGTTTACTACACATTAGGGTGTAAGCTCAATTTCTCGGAAACCTCTTCAATCGGTAAAATATTGCAGGAAGCTGGCGTTCGTACGGCCGGAAAAGGGGAAAAAGCAGATATCTGTGTGGTAAACACTTGTTCGGTGACTGAAACGGCTGATAAAAAGTGTCGCCAGGCGATCCATAAGCTGACCCGGCAACATCCGGGAGCTTTTGTGGTAGTGACCGGTTGCTACGCACAGCTGAAATCGGATCAGGTTGCTACTATCGAAGGAGTGGATGTAGTACTGGGAGCTGAACAGAAAAAAAATATACTCTCCTACCTGGGGGATCTCACAAAACATTCGCAGGGAGAGAGTTTTATCTCTTCTATCCGGGATATTAAAACCTTTGTGCCCTCCTGTTCCCGGGGGGACCGTACCCGCTACTTCCTGAAAGTACAGGATGGGTGTGATTATTATTGCAGCTATTGTACGATCCCTTTAGCCCGGGGAAGAAGCCGGAACGGTTCTATAGAGTCAATCGTGGCCCAGGCACAGCAGGCGGCTGCCGAAGGAGGCAAAGAGATTGTACTGACGGGAGTAAATATCGGGGATTTCGGAAAAACAACTGGGGAGAGTTTCCTGGAACTGATCCGGGCACTGGACGAAGTAGAAGGGATTGAAAGGTACCGTATCTCTTCTATTGAACCTAACCTGTTGACGGATGAGATCATAGAGTATGTTGCTGCCTCCGGGCGTTTTATGCCTCATTTCCACATTCCCCTACAATCGGGTTGTGACGAAGTACTGCAGCTGATGAAACGCCGGTATGATACCGCCCTGTTTGCTGCTAAGATCGGGAAGATCAGACAAACTCTTCCGCAGGCTTTTATTGGGGTGGATGTCATTGTAGGTACCCGGGGAGAAACGGACGAGTATTTTGAGAAGACCTACCGCTTCCTGGAAAGATTACCTGTTACCCAACTTCATGTATTCAGCTATTCGGAGCGTCCCGGCACGCAGACGTTGAAAATTGAACATACTGTATCTCCCAAAGAGAAGCAGGAGCGCAGCAAGCGGCTGTTGGCTCTCTCGGAAGAAAAGACGCGCTCCTTCTACAGGGAGTACATCGGAACAGAGAAGAAGGTTTTGTGTGAAAAATCGCAGGAAGGAGAGTTCATGTACGGATTTACAGATAATTATATACGGGTAGAGATGTACAACGATCCTGGACTGGATAATTGTATTATACCGGTGCGGTTGGGAGAACTGAGCGGGCTGGAAATGGCCCTGAAAGGAGAAAAATTGTAATATATGATAGCAAGAATTGTCTATATATTTGCTTACATAGGAATATGGCTGCTGGCTATCCTTCCTTTCCGGGTACTTTATTTGTTATCGGATCTTCTGTGCTTTTTGCTCTATCGTATAGCACGCTACCGGCGGAAAGTGGTACGGACCAACCTGAAGAACTCCTTCCCGGAAAAGAGTGAGAAGGAACTAAAGACCATTGAAAAGCAATTCTACCATTATATTTCTGATTATATGCTGGAGAGCCTCAAAATGTTGCGGATGACCAAAGAGGATCTTCTTAAGCGTATGGAGTTTATTGATATAGATAAATTTACAGAGCAGATGGATAAAAAGGGGGGGGCATTGCTGATGATGCCTCACTATGCCAATTTTGAATGGATGATCGGGGTCCCTCTCTTTATGGATCCGCAGGATGTACCGATGCAGGTGTACAAAAATATCCGCAATCCTTTTATCAATTGCCTGTTTAACCGGATACGTTCCCGCTTTGACGGATATAATGTACCTAAGCACGATACGGCCCGGGAAATTATCAAGGCCAGACGGGCCGGTAAGAAGATGGGGGTAGGATTGGTTGCCGATCAATCGCCTAATGTACATGAATTAAAATTCTGGACTACTTTCCTGAATCAGGATACCTCTTTTATGGATGGTGGGGAACGGATTGCTCGCATGATGGACTTTGCGGTTTTTTATTGCGAACTGGAACATGTGGGGCGTGGAAAGGGAAAAGTTACCTTTAAACTGATGACAGATACTCCGAAAGAGACTGCGGAGGGAGAGATCACGGAGATGTTTGCCCGGCATGTGGAAGCAACGATCCGGCGGGAACCGGCCTACTGGTTCTGGTCGCATAAACGCTGGAAACATAAACGTTCCCAATAAATATGGATAAGGTAGCAGTCGTTATATTGAACTGGAACGGAGAAGAAATGCTCGGCAGGTTTCTCCCCTCTGTGGTAGAACATTCCCGGGAGGAAGGTGTTACTGTATATGTGGCCGATAATGGTTCAGACGACCGTTCTGTAATGTTCATAGAAAATGAGTTCCCGGAGGTAAAACTGATACGCCTGAACCGGAACTATGGTTTTGCCGAAGGATACAACCAGGCACTCTTGCGGGTAGAAGCAACTTATGTAATGCTATTGAACTCTGATGTAGAGGTAACAGGGGGATGGTTGACCCCTATGATCCGTTATATGGATAACCATCCCGGAGTAGCTGCCTGCCAGCCTAAAATATTGAGCTGGCACCATAAGGACTCTTTTGAATATGCCGGTGCATGTGGTGGGTTTATAGATCGCTACGGATATCCCTTTTGCCGGGGACGGATCCTGGGGAGTGTAGAGAAAGATATTCATCAATATGATACGGTCATTCCTGTTTTCTGGGCGACAGGCGCAGCGCTCTTTATTCGACTGGATGAATATAAAGAGGCGGGGGGATTAGATGGAAGTTTCTTTGCCCACATGGAAGAGATTGATCTGTGCTGGCGGTTAAAGAGCCGGGGTAAGGAGATCGTCGTGGTCCCTCAGAGTAAGGTATACCATGAAGGAGGGGGAACGCTGAAAAAAGAGAGTCCCCGCAAAACCTTCCTGAATTTCCGGAACAACCTGATTATGCTCTATAAGAATTTGCCGGAAAAAGAACTGCGCCGGGTACTTTTTATCCGGATGATAGCAGACTATATGGCAGCGTTGGTATTTCTTTTGCAGGGAAACAGACAGAATGCCATGGCAGTATATAGGGCACGCCGGGAATTTAGAAAGAAAAGATCTGAGTATCAAAAGCTTCGTCAGGAGAATTTGAGCAGGATGCAGAGGCCGGAGATAGCAGAAAGGTGGAAAAAAAGTATCCTTGTGGCATATTATTTGCGCGGGATAAAGAAATATTCGGAACTGATACAATAAAAAACTGCCTGTACGGTGGGTAGGTTTCGGAATAAATAAGAAAGGAGCTAACAATGGAAAAATTAGTTAGAAAAATTGGTTTGGTTGCGCACGATGCCATGAAAAAGGATTTGATCGAGTGGGTAGTGTGGAACTCAGAATGCCTGATGGGTCATAAGTTTTATTGTACCGGAACTACTGGTACGCTGATTCGCGAGGCATTGAAAGAGAAGCATCCCGATCTGGAATGGGATATAACGATCCTGAAATCGGGACCGCTGGGAGGTGATCAGCAGATCGGCTCGAGAATTGTGGACGGGGAGATTGATTACCTCTTCTTTTTTACCGATCCGATGTCTATGCAGCCCCACGATACGGATATCAAAGCCCTTACCCGTCTGGCGGGTGTAGAGAACATTGTGTTCTGCTGCAACCGTTCTACGGCAGACCATATTATATCCAGTCCCCTCTTCCTGAATCCGGAATATGAAAAGATACAACCGGATTATACTCAATATACGCAACGTTTTGCAGGTACCCCGGTGGTTTCGGAGGTCATAGAGAAGGAAAAGGCTAAACAGGCGGAAGAGCAAGAGGATAATAAAGAAGAGATACTTTCTGCTGAGCTGGTATCAGGAGAAGTAACTCCGGAGTGTTTGCCGGAAGAGCCGGAAACCCCTGCTGAAATGCAGGAAGAAGAGTGCTGATCTTTTTCTATCGGAGTTAACTTATGTGCCGGAAGCTATCTACTTCCGGCTTTTTTATGCAAAAGATAAGATGAATAGCCGGCCGGTTTTTAATAAAGATCAAGCCGAAAAGTTTAATTTCCTTGTAATCAAACAATAGTAAAGAAAAGCCATCAGTATAGTAACAAAGGAAGAGCAGATCACTCCCTCTACTCCTACCCTGTCGATCAGATAACAGCCCAGAATAAGCCCGATACCGATCCCTGTCTCCCAGGCAAGTACATAGGTAGAATTGGCTGTACTACGCTGGCAATAATCAGAGAGACTGATACAGATATTTAACAGGGCGGATGCAGCCAGGCTTAATCCGGCTCCTAGTATCACAGAAATAGTGATTAACACAGGCTGCTGACGATTGAAAGCCAGAATAAGGATGGATAATAAAACCAGTAAAAGCCCCGTAACTACCTGTAAGGTTACTCTCTCTTTTCCAAACAGGAGGCGTTCGGCTGCAATGGCAACTAATATACCGACACCCATGGCAGCGAATATCCACATAAAATGAGTGGCAATGACCGCCCGGTTACCGGAAGCACCGAACAGGGAGAAAAGAAGTCCCATAAATAAGGAGACAAATATAACATTAACGGCAGGAAGAATGGCCCAGGACAGGATAAAACGATCTAAGGAACAGAGAGAAGCCCCGATGGGAGCCCGGAAGAGGGTATTTACCCGCATTATCTCTATCACTCCCAGACTACCGGCGGCTATAGCTCCATAAATAACTGCATCCAATGAATAGTACTTATACAAAAGAATTCCTGCTACAGGACCGAGTAATATCCCGAGTCTCCCGGCACGGGTAAAGAAAGAGTTCCCCCTGCTGCGGCAGGAGGTATGGGTAACATCGATAGCCAGAGTAATACCCGCAGCAGCTGCTATACCGAAAAAGAGCCCCTGCAGCAAACGCAGGAGAAAAACTCAGGTAAGAGTGTCTGTAAAGACATACCCTGCCATAGCGGCTACTACCACTACGGTGGCAAAGAGAAAAAGGTTTTTCCGGCTGTAGCGGTCTGCCAGGTAGCTGTTAAAAGATCCTCCCAGGAAAACAGCAAAGGAGAATAGACCGACAGCGGCTCCTGCCAGGGTGAGGGAGATGCCAAAGCGTTCCTGTACATAGAAGGGTAAAACAGGTACCAGCATGTAAAGAGCGGCATAAAACAGAAGGTTTCCTACGCACAGCCGGGAAAAACCGCTGGTCCATACGTTCGGTTTTAAAGAAGATTCCATATAATGATAGCTCAGTACCTGTTATAAGAAGTAATAACAGCAGATAGAGATATCCTACCTGCTGATTTTTAAGTATGTACTGAGATTGTGTTTAATATTGTTCTTTTTCGTTGGGAAAGTCATTACTTTTCACATCTACTACATACTGATGGATAGCATCCGTCATAATCGTATGCAAATCTACATAGCGACGCAGGAAACGGGGACTGAAATCTTTGCTCATTCCCAGCATATCCTGTACAACTAATACCTGACCATCAACCTGTCCTCCGGCACCAATACCGATGATCGGGATAGAGAGTTCCCTGGCTACACGTTCGCCCAGGGAAGCGGGTATCTTTTCGAGTACGATCCCAAAGCAGCCGGCCTCTTCCAGCATTTTGGCATCTTTGATCAGTTTTTCGGCTTCGGCTTCCTCTTTAGCTCGTACTGTATAGGTTCCGTATTTATTGATGGATTGGGGCATCAGTCCCAGATGGCCCATAACGGGAATACCTGCGGAAAGAATGCGCTTTACTGTTTCAATGATCTCCTCACCGCCTTCGAGCTTGATGGCATCGGCATGTGATTCTTTCATAATGCGGATGGCAGAGGCTACTCCCTCTTTGGAGTTACCCTGGTAGGTACCAAAAGGCATATCGACTATCACCATGGCTCTTTTTACGGCCCGTACTACCGATTTACCGTGATAAATCATCTGGTCCAGGGTAATGGGAAGCGTAGTGGTATTTCCTGCCATCACGTTAGATGCGGAATCGCCGACAAGGATCACATCCACACCGGCTCCGTCTACTATTTTTGCAATGGTATAGTCATAAGAGGTCAGCATAGAGATCTTCTCTCCCCGTTGTTTCATCTCTATAAGACGATGGGTCGTTACTTTCCTGGTATCATCTGATATATAACCTGCCATAACTGTTGTTGTTTTAATTAAGGCTGCAAAGGTATAGGAAATTCAGGAAGTACGAAATATTTCGCTGAAAATCTTATACTTTGCTATCCTTTTATCTTTTTGAAAAAGAGTTCAGACTTTCCGGGTGATCCCGATCATCTTAGCCACAGTCATATCCCGGAAATCGTCTATCACAGAATCTGCTTTATCGGCTATGGCCTCACGGGGATTAGTGGTAGCGAGCCCAATGACAACGACACCGGAGCTTCTGCCGGCCTGCAGACCATGGAAGGAATCTTCAAAGACATAGGTATTTTCGGGAGTAGTACCAAAGATCTCCATACCGAGCAGAAAGCAATCGGGATCGGGTTTGGAACGTTTAAAGAGATCTGCCGTAAGAATACGGTCGAACTGTGCAGTAAACTGAGGATAGGCCCGGTATACATTCTCCATCTTCTTTTTATTGGAACTGGTAACTACGGCTGTGCTGATACCTGCCTGGCGGAGCTCTTCTATAAAAGGAACAACACCGGCCACATATTCATAAGACATATTCTCTTCGAGTTCATCCAGTCCCTGACGGATCTTCTGCTGTGCCTGCTCCATTCCTAAGAAGTATTTATCGTAGATCTGGGTAAGGGTCATGCCTTTGATCTGTGCGCCAAAATTCTCTTTTCCAAGATATTTCACTCCCTGTGCATCCCAGAAGATGGTATAACTGGATTCCGTATCCATAATAACGCCGTCAAAATCGAAAAAGACGGCTCTTTTTACCTGATTATCCATATTTGTTCTTTTACCTTAAAACCTAATACTATACAATTCTGATCATCCTTCAGAATGTGGCGCAAAGGTCAGAATAAAAGTTGAAAGAGACAAACTTATTACTACCTTTGCAGAATTCCGCAAAAAACAGGCCCGGATGAGAGAGAGGAATACACCGCACATACTTGGGAGCGAAAATATCGGAAAACTGCTCAGGCAATACTCTTTTCCGGCGATCATAGGTATGACTATAACCTCCCTGTACCACATTATCGACAGCATTTTTATCGGGCATGGTGTGAGGGCACTGGCTATTTCGGGACTGGCTATTACGTTTCCGCTGATGAACCTGGTGATGGCACTCAGTACGCTGGTATCTGCGGGGGGGGTCTACTATCTCTTCGATCCGGTTGGGACAAAAGGATCTGCAGGGTGCCAATGAGGTGCTGGCACATACGCTTTTTATGTGTCTGCTCAATTCGGTGATATGTTGCACGCTTTTTTGTTATTTCTGGATCCGATCCTGATCTTTTTCGGGGCCAGTAAGGATACCCTGCCTTATGCACGGGATTTTATGCAGATCATTTTGCTGGAGACACCTGTCTCTTATACCATGATCAGCCTGAATAATATTATGCGGGCTACCGGGTATCCGCGTAAAGCGATGAAAACTTCTATGGTGAGTGTGGTGGCAAATATTATCCTGGCTCCTCTCTTTATTTTTTACTTTAACCAGGGGATCCGGGGAGCAGCGACCGCTACGGTGAGCTCGCAGTTTATTGCTATGGTCTGGGTGGTACAGCACTTTTTCCGTCCGGAGAGTTATGTACGTTTTCAGAAGGGAATATGGAAAATAAAACCGAAAATTACCCTAAATATATATTCTATAGGAATGTTTTCTTTCCTGATGAATGTGTGCGCGTGTGTGATCGTAATTATTATCAATAATACACTCAGGCATCACGGGGGTGACCTGGCTATCGGAGCCTATGGAATTATTAACCGGATGCTTACACTCTTTGTAATGATCGTACTGGGGCTTACTATGGGTATGCAACCCATTATCGGCTATAATTACGGGGCTTTGAAAATGGACCGGGTCAAAGAGACATTACGCCTGGGAATTATTTCGGGGGTAGCTATTACAACCTTGGGATTTGTGATCAGTGAGCTTTTCCCTCACCTGATCACTGTGATGTTCACTACGGATACGGAACTGACCGATATAGCGACACCGGGGATACGGATCTGTGCGCTGATGTTCCCATTGGTAGGAGGACAGATCGTGATCTCTAATTTCTTCCAGAGTATAGGGAAGGTAAAGGTGAGTATCTTCCTCTCTCTTTCACGTCAGTTGGTCTATTTATTACCGGGATTAATTATATTACCCCGGTATATGGGAGTAACGGGAGTATGGGCTAGTATGCCGGTTTCTGATTTCCTGGCCTGTATAACAGCCATATGTATGTTGATTTATTATCTACGTCGGGGGATTGCTCCTGGTTTAACAAAAAAATAGATTCTTTTTTAAAACCTTACTTACCTGTTCTGCAAAAACGAAGCACACCGTATATATTTTTATTATCTTTGCGAAAACATTTCCGGTAGTTTTTTGATTGTTTATAGTGAGATAACCTGAATAAACTCTCCGGAAGTTTATTTATCTACCAAACAAATTTACCCCGTATGATATTTACAGCAGGAAACATTTTACTTGTCGGCTCTATCTTACTTTTTATCAGTATTGTAGTGGGAAAAACGGGATATAAATTCGGAGTTCCTACCCTTTTGTTATTTCTGGTAGTGGGAATGGTATTTGGCAGCGATGGCCTGGGTTTTCAGTTCGATAACATGGAGAGTGCCCAGTTTATTGGCATGGTGGCACTGAGCATTATCCTCTTTTCCGGAGGTATGGATACTAAATTTAAGGATATAAAGCCTGTACTGGTACCGGGTATTGTACTCTCTACCGTAGGGGTACTCCTTACTGCTCTGTTTACAGGGCTGTTTATCTGGTTTTTATCAGGATTCAGTTTTACAGGTATTGCTTTATCGCTGGTTGCTTCATTATTACTGGCCTCTACTATGTCCTCTACAGACTCGGCTTCGGTATTTGCTATTTTAAGTTCACAGAAAATGAATCTGAAGAATAACCTGCGCCCTATGCTGGAACTGGAAAGCGGTAGTAACGACCCGATGGCCTATATGCTTACTATTGTACTGATCCAGGTGATCGGAACCTCCGGGCTTTCGGGATGGGGCGTGCTGGATTCTTTTCTGATCCAGTTTGCTGTGGGAGCGGGTGCAGGTTTCCTGTTGGGTAAACTGGCTATTTATATCCTTAATAAAATCAATATAGATAACTACTCTTTATATCCGATCCTTCTGTTATCTTTTGTATTTTTTATTTTCTCGGCAACAGATCTGATGAAAGGGAATGGTTATCTCGCTGTATATATCGCAGGGATGATGATCGAGAACCATAAGATTATTTATCGCCGGGAGATCGCTACTTTTATGGATGGGCTTACCTGGCTGTTCCAGATCATTATGTTCCTGATGCTGGGACTTTTAGTGAACCCCCGGGAGATGATGTCCACGGCAGTGGTAGCTATGCTGATCGGGGTCTTTATGATCATTATCGGACGTCCGCTGAGTGTGTTCCTTTGCCTGATCCCTTTCCGGAAAATAACTTTTAAATTAAAATTGTTTATTTCCTGGGTGGGATTAAGAGGAGCGGTGCCTATTATCTTTGCTACCTATCCGGTAGTAGCTAATGTGCCGGGATCGCACCAGATATTTAATATCGTATTTTTTATTACCATCCTCTCTCTGGTGATCCAGGGAACAACAGTATCTTTTATGGCTAAGAAACTGGGACTCTCTTCCCCGTTGGAAAAGACAGGAAATGACTTTGGTATTGAGTTTCCGGAGGAGATTGATACTGACCTGAAGGATATGGTACTGACCAAAGAGATGGTGACCGAAGCTGAAACCTTGCAGGAGATGAACCTTCCTAAAGGCACTCTGGTTATGATCATTAAGCGGGGAGAGGACTACCTGATCCCCAATGGCTCTATGAGACTTTTGGTGGGGGATAAGCTTTTACTTATCTCAGAAAAGAGTAGCCGGTAACGAATATTAGAGGCATTAACGGATGCGTTAATTAAATGTAAATTATAAACAGCAATCCACTCATATCGGTATAGAATCCTAATTTTGCATAGTTTTCATCAAACTGTGCAAACCTACTATGATTCAAACTGAAAGCTTTCTCGTTGTAATAGAGGAAAGTATCCGTAAAAACTGGGATCAGAATGCCCTGACCGATTATAAAGGTGCTACACTTCAATACAAGGATGTAGCCCGTAAAATTGCCAAGATACACCTGGTGTTTGAGAGTGCCGGTATTAAGAAAGGCGATAAGGTAGCTGTATGTGGTAAGAACAGTGTCCACTGGGGAGTTGCTTTCTTAGCTACGATTACCTACGGCGGGGTGATTGTTCCTATCCTGCATGAGTTCAAACCGGACAATATCCACAATATTGTAAATCATTCGGAGGCACGGCTTCTCTTTGCCGGTAACCAGGTATGGAAGAATCTGGACGAAAAGCGTATGCCCTCTCTGGAAGGGATAATTACTTTAAAGGATTTTTCGCTGGCGGTTTCCCGTTCTAAAAAGCTGATGTATGCGCGTGAAAACCTCAATATGCTGTACGGAAAAAAGTATCCGCGGAACTTCCGGCAGGAGCATATAGGTTATCACAGGGACAATGCGGAAGAACTGGCGGTGATCAACTATACATCGGGCACTACGGGTTATTCCAAAGGGGTAATGCTTCCTTACCGGAGTCTCTGGTCGAATATTATGTATTGCCACGAATCGCAACCGATCGCTCCGGGGGACAGGATCGTTTCGATGCTTCCCTTAGGACATGTATTTGGGATGGTATATGACTTTCTGTATGGGATCTCCGCAGGTGCCCATCTCTTCTTTCTGACCCGGATGTCCAGCCCCAAGATCATCACACAGTCGTTCAGCGATATTAAGCCGAAGATTATTGCGTGTGTCCCCCTGATCGTGGAAAAGATCATCAAGAAAGAGATTCTTCCCAAAGTGGATAGCAAATTAGGTAAGTTGCTGCTGAAACTCCCTGTTATCAACGAAAAGTTCAGAGCTTCGGTACGGAAAGAGGCTATACAGGCATTCGGAGGAGAGTTCAACGATATTATTATTGGAGGAGCTCCTTTTAATACTGAAGTAGAATCGATGCTCAGGAATATCCATTTTCCCTATACGATCGTCTATGGAATGACGGAGTGTGGGCCGGTCATCTGTTCAGACAGATGGGAAACGATCAAACAGGCATCCTGCGGGAAAGCAGCTACTCGGATGGAAGTTAGAATTGATTCACCTTCACCGGAAACAGAAGCGGGAGAAATTATCTGTAAAGGGATCAACCTAATGCTGGGTTATTATAAGAACCCGAAAGCGACAGTCCAGATCATTGATAAGGATGGTTGGTTACATACGGGAGACCTGGCTACGATAGATAAAGAAGGATATGTGACTATACGGGGACGGAGTAAGAACCTGCTGCTGACCTCTTCGGGACAAAACATTTATCCGGAAGAGATTGAGAGTAAACTCAATAATATGCCGTATGTAGCAGAATCTCTGATCGTATTGCAAAAAGAGAAGGTGGTAGCGCTTATCTATCCGGACTATGAGGACGCGTTTGCTTACGGGTTGCAAAACGAGGATATTGAGAAGGCGATGGAGAAGAACAAACAGGAGCTGAATGTACTGCTGCCCGGATATGCACAGATCAGTAAGATCAAAATCTATCCGGAGGAGTTTGAGAAGACTGCCAAGAAATCGATCAAGCGTTTTCTTTACCAGGAGGCGAAAGGATAAAAGTAGCAAGACAAAAAAAACGGGTGATTTTAATGCCACACGTTTTTTACCTGATACGATAACTTCAGGAGTTATCCCTGAAAAGTGATATGATCCAAAGGAAAATAATGGCTCCGATGGTAGAAGTGATCAGTGTACCGAGGATGCCGTTGATATGCCATCCTAACAGGCCGAAGACCCAGCCACCGACCAAACTACCGATAATACCGACTATCAGGTTTACGATAAGGCCAAAGCCTCTTCCTTTAAATATTTGTCTGGCCAGAAAACCAGCCAGAATACCGATAATAATTGATATTAATATTCTCACACTGCTATTGTTTAATTATTGATTGATTATACTTGAATAACAGTAGGGAAAAATATTTGTTCGGTACACCGGAAGGGGATGTGCGGAAGCCGGAAGGAGAGCTACTCCATAAACTCGACTTCGCCTATTTTCATATCGTATACGGCACCTACGATCATGATCTCGCCGTTCTCTTCCATCTCTCTGAGAATAGGACTATTCCTGCGGATATTTTCTACGCCCAATATCACATTATGGTCACATACTTCTTCGACAAACTCGGGATTGGAAGAGGTTTTCTTTCCTTCGAAGGATTCGGAAGCTGTTTTTACAGCAGGCTTTATTTTAGCAAGTAAGGTGGTTATATTACCCAATTCGACATCGTCAATGGCTGATTTAATGGCACCGCAGTATTCATATCCCAAGACTACGATCAGTTTGGAACCGGAAACTTTGCAGGCATACTCCAGGCTTCCCAGAATATCTTCGTTCACAATATTACCTGCTACTCGGGCTACAAAAATATCACCGATACCCCGGTAGAACACATCTTCTACCGGAACGCGGGAGTCTAGATAGGAAAGAATTGCTGCCTTGGGATATTATCCCAATGAGGCTTCCCTAACCCGTTCGGTATTATTACGTACGGTAAGATTGTCGTTTACAAAATCGTTATTTCCCTGTTTCAGTGCTTCAAGCACTTGTGCTGGAGTAAGCTGGGCTTGTTGTTCTGCAGTGAGTACCTGAGGATTGAGGACTTCCTGCTCTAACTCTTCCTGAGTGAAATTGCTTCTTTTACTTTCATTACAGGCAGCAAGTACGACCGATAAAGTTGCAACAACTACCAGATTTTTGTAAAGGCTTCTTTTCATACGTTCTATATTTTAAGTTAATTCAATTATTAAGACTCCTTTTCAGGGTAGAATGTACCCTCTCAGAGAATGCCAAAATGTTTCAGGGCCTTATAAATTCCATCTTCATCAACCGATGTGGTCACATACGCAGCAGCAGCTTTTACATCCTCTTCGGCATTCCCCATTACAATACTGTGAGGAATGTGTTTAAGCATGGCAATATCGTTCCCACCGTCGCCAAAGGCCAGACATTCTTCTTTAGCAATTCCATAGTGCTCCAATACTTTATCTATACCTACGCTTTTACTGCTTCCGCAGGGCACTACATCTGTAAAAAGGGGATTCCATCGGGTGGATTCACAGCCTAGAATCAGTTTCATCATCTTCTTTTCATCGTTTTCTCCAAAAAAGGAGATCAATTGAAAGACATCTTCCTCAAGGGCCTCATCTAATGTTCCGGAAAGAGGTTCGGGAAAGTTAAGAAGTTCTAGGATTTCTTCTACCTGTTCGTTCTTATAGTTGATGAACATGTCTTTTTCTCTAACAAATATGCAGGGAAAAGTATCGTTCTTCTTTTTCTCTTCTACCAAGGTGGCTATGGTATCCTGACTGATCGGGTGTTTATAAATAGGATCACTCTTATCAAAACAGTATCCTCCGTTCAGGGTAATGTATCCATCAAACTGAAGATCACCCAGATTATTAATGGCTATCCGGTGACGTCCGGTCGCAATAAAGAGTTTCATCTTTTTTTTCTCAATTCTTCAATGGCCTGAATAGCTGACCGGGGTACTTCGTGTGTATTAAAGCTGACTAATGTTCCGTCAATATCAAAAAAATTGCTGTTATCAGACCTGTTCTA
>JAJPZL010000170.1 GCA_021204375.1 Bacteroides sp. | reverse complement strand
GTCTACATTTTATACAGCCATACCTATGATTTGATCTATACATTAATGGATGTTACGATCGTATTGCAGAATAATTGAAATAGAAGATCAGGGAACTTTTTGATAAGAAGTGTATAACCGCCGAAAGCCGTATGAGAAGAATCAATAAAAGAAATAACTTCCTCCATCCGATTCACCATATCTCCTTAGCAGTTCCCGGATCATCTGTGCAGCCTCTTCCAACCCCTCTTTTCCGTTATATCCGTTGATAAGGACCAGGATATGGGTCGTCCCTGCATCCATTTTAGTACGTTCATGATCGCTGGTAGGAGTACCGATGCTACCCACACTATCCCTGTAAACCGGTAACCCTTCGATATTCAGTACCCCCCGGCCTATACCCTCAAAAGGTTCACCGGCTGCTTCTATCCCCAGTGTCAGGAAGGTTCCCGCTATTTTATCCGCATCAAAACCACCGATCGAATAGCCGGTACGAAGGGAAACGAGGTTGATAAGATCTACCAGCGTATCGATCTGATAGAGGGGAATACCCCGCAGTATGCGTCGGCGCAAGGCTTCGGCAGAGGGACGGTAGCGTCCCGGGTCTTTGCCGCACCTTTTATAAGCCAGGCGGGTAGCCGCAATAACCGGCTGATCTTTGATCGAAGAGAGGTCGGATCGTGCTTGTAATTCCCGGCAGAAAGCGTCGATCTCTTCCCACAATCCTGCATTATACGCCGAATTTTTTACGGTTGCATAGAGAGCAGCTCCTGCAAAGATAGGGCAGGCAGCTTTTAGTTCGTCAGAAACCCGGATCGTAAACATACTTCTTTTTTAGGAATAGTTATGGGTTACATAGTATAATCCCGGAAAGCATACGGCCCGACTCTATCCCCAGCCTGCGTGCCGAAAAAAAAGTTTCGGAGTTGGTGTAGGTACAGAGCCGGGCTACTTCAATATTTTCCTGAAGCAGGCCTGCTTCCGTAAGTAAAAGTTCATTGGCTTTCCAGAGGTCAATGTAATATTTTTGTGTCTCCTGGTTCAGAAAAGCGATGGAGTGCATCGGAAAACCTGCCTGCTGAAACTCTTCGTATACCTCCCGGCCCACTTCATATACCTCTTTGGAGATAGAGGGACCGATACAGGCAACCACATCCTCCGCATGGCTTCCATACTTTTCATGCATGGTATCTAAAGTAGCCCGGAGTATTTTTCCTGCCGTACCCCGCCAGCCCGTATGTACGGCAGCTATCACTTTACGCCCTTTGTCATACAGTAAGATGGGAACACAATCGGCCGTAGAGACACAGATGCAGATCCCCGGATGAACGGTTACCACCGCATCCTTTCCCTGTAGATAAGCGGTTTGCTGTGCCGGTGAAAGGGTGAGAAAAAGAGCATCGATCACTGCCACCTCCCTGCTGTGGGTCTGCAAAGGAATGATCAGCCGTTGCGGGTACCGGGGCAGGTTCTCTAAAAGCGATTGCTGGTTTGCACGGATATGCTCAGCACTATCTCCCGAATAGGGATAACAGCTAAAAGAGGCGTAACTCCCTCTACTGCATCCGCCGGGGCGGATGGTCACAAAATGGCAAAGTTCCGGATACGAACCCAGTAGTTCGTATTCCAGTAACCTCTTATCGTTGGCCGATGCGATCATTCCTCTTCCCAGTCTTCCTCTTCGTACTCGTAGTCAAAGTCCTCCTCATCCTCTTCGGTCTCTGCTTCATAAGTAAAGTCACCATCTTCGCCTATCTCTTTGAGTTCGTCCTGAAGTTTGGCTATATCTTTGGGGCGGTGGATAATAGCAGAGGGCTTGATCCGGTTGCTCTCTTTGTTCAGCTCTTCCCAGAGAATATCTTTCAATTCGGTAATTCCCATCCCGGTAATGGAAGAGATAAAGATAAAGGGAATATTCTCCGGCAGCAGGGGAGTCATCTGTTCGATCAGCTCCTCGTCCAGCATATCACTTTTGGTAATAGCCAGTACCCGCTGCTTATCCAGCATTTCGGGATTGAAGGTAGCCAGTTCGTTCAGCAGAATTTCGTACTCCTTTTTAATGTCGTCGCTATCGGCCGGTACCATAAAGAGCAGCAGCGAGTTGCGCTCAATGTGGCGCAAAAAACGAAGCCCCAGTCCCTTTCCTTCGCTTGCCCCTTCAATAATCCCCGGGATATCTGCTATCACGAACGATTTTCCTCCGCAGTAGGAGACAATACCCAGATTCGGCTCCAGCGTAGTAAAGGGATAGTTGGCTATTTTGGGACGGGCGGCCGATACCACAGATAACAGGGTTGATTTTCCTGCATTGGGAAAACCTACCAGTCCCACATCGGCCAGCAGCTTTAACTCCATGATAACCGTAAGTTCCTGCATCGGTTCGCTCGGTTGGGCAAAGCGGGGAGCCTGCCGGGTAGCTGTTTTAAAATGAGTATTACCCAATCCGCCGCGCCCCCCTTTTAGCAGCATCACTTCCTGCCCGTGATCGGTCACATCGCAGATATACTCTCCGGTCTCCGCATTAAATACAACCGTACCGCAGGGTACTTCAATTACTTTATCAGCCCCGTCTCTCCCGAAACTGCGGCTTTTGCCGCCCGACTCACCATGCCCGGCAAAGACATGCCGTTCATACTTCAGGTGGAGCAGTGTCCAGTAGTTCCGGTTACCACGCAGGATCACATGGCCTCCCCGGCCTCCGTCTCCTCCGTCGGGTCCCCCGTTCGGTACATATTTTTCCCGGCGCATGTGGGTAGACCCTCTTCCGCCCTTTCCCGAGCGGCAGTATATTTTTACGTAATCAACGAAATTCGATTCAGCCATATAAGTATAAATAGGTAATTAACGCAATTTGTTCACTAAAAACAGGACGCTGTTCACTTCACCTTTTCAAGCGCTTCCGTAATTTTACCGAAGATCTCCTCCATAGAACCAACACCGTTAATATGGTAGTAGGTTCCTTCGTTCCGGTAGAAATCTTTCAGCGGAGCGGTCTGGGTCTGGTAAACGACCAGTCTCTTTTTAATGGTCTCTTCGTTATCGTCCGCACGCCCTGTCTGTTGTCCGCGTTTGATCAGCCGGTCCATCAGCTCCTCTTCCGGTACATCCAGGTCGATCATCACCGATACATCCTGTCCGCGCTCGTTCAGCATCACTTTCAACGCCTCTGCCTGGCGGGTAGTACGGGGAAATCCATCGAATATCACCCCTTTGCTATCTTTGAAATGATCCAGTACACTGGCCAGGATATCGATCATCAATGCATCCGGAATAAGCTGTCCCTGTGAAATATATCCTTCTGCTGTTTTACCCAGTTCAGTACCGTTCTTTATCTCTGTACGAAGTACCTCTCCTGTGGAAATATGGTTCAATCCGAATTTTTCCACAATACGTTCACTCTGAGTTCCCTTTCCTGATCCGGGAGCTCCGAAAATTACAATATTAAGCATAATGTTTGTAGTTGGATTTTATTTAGTTCTCTTATTCGTTCTCGCTTACTACGGTATAGATGTTGGAGTAGTTGCGCCCGAACCCGTCGTAATCGAGCCCGTAACCCACAATAAAGTCATTGGGGATACGCATCGCTACATATTTAATATCCAGGTCTATCCTTAACTTTTCCGGTTTCACCAGCAGCGTGGCAATATGGATCTCTTTCGGGTTCCGGGTACCCAGCGTCTCCAGCAGGCGCTCCATGGTCAGTCCGGTATCCACAATATCCTCCACAATGACTACGGTGCGGTCCGATATATCTTCCGAAAGCCCCAGTACCTCTTTTACCTTTCCCGTAGTAGTGGCTCTCTGGTAAGAGGCCAGCTTTACAAAAGTAACCTCACAGGGAATGGTGATGTTGCGCATCAGGTCGGCCGTAAACATGAACGAACCATTTAATACACTCAAAAAAAGTGGGTTTTTTCCGGCAAGGTCGCGGTTTATCTCGTCGGCAACCCGTTTTACCTCACGCTGGATCTGTTCCCCGGTAATGGATATAGTAAACTCTTTATCCTTGATCTTTATTCTGTTCATTACGGCATTCTAAAATTGGTGCGGGCAAAAATACTATTTTTATCAGAAAAAGATGCAAGAAGTGTGCTCTTTTTACGCTTTTCATGTGTTAACTATTTGCCGGAGGAAAAATAAAACCGGTAAATCGGCAGATACTTTTCGGGGAAATGTTTGACTATTCTCCCGGCATTCCGTACTTTTGTCTTACTAAATTTAAACCGATGCAGATGAAGATACTACCTTGTATACATATAAAGCAATTAGACGCCTGGACCATTGAAAAGGAGCCCATTGCCTCTATTGACCTGATGGAGAGAGCCTCACAGGCCGTAACCAGCGAAATTGTTGCCCGCTGGGGAGTAAGTACCCCCATACGGATCTTTGCAGGACCCGGTAACAACGGGGGAGACGCACTGGCTGTAGCCCGGATGCTGGGCGAAAGAGAGTACGATGTAGAAGTATTCCTGTTCAATACCAAAGAGAGCCTTTCGCCCGATTGCGCCCTCAATAAAGAGCGGCTCTTAGCCATCGAAAAGGTAAAATTCACAGAGGTCATTCATAAATTTAATCCGCCTGCCCTTACAGAAGATATGGTGGTCATTGACGGGCTTTTCGGCTCAGGCCTGAGTAAACCCCTGAGCGGCGGATTTGCCGCAGTAGTGAAATTTATTAATGCCTCTGCTGCCACAGTCGTTTCCATAGATATGCCTTCGGGACTGATGGGAGAGGAGAACACCTATAATATCCGGGCACACATTATTCGGGCCGATCTTACACTCAGCTTCCAGCTTCCCAAACTCTCTTTCCTCTTTCCGGAGAATGAAGAGCTGGCAGGCGAGGTAAAACTATTGGATATTGGCCTGAGTAAAGAAGGACTGGAAAAAATAGAGACCGATTATTACCTGACGCAAGAGGAAGAGATCCGAGAGATGATCAAACCCCGTGATCGTTTCTCTCACAAAGGCACCTTTGGCCACGCCCTGCTCATTGCTGGTTCTTACGGAATGGCGGGCGCTTCCATACTATCTGCCCGTGCCTGCCTGCGTTCCGGTGCCGGACTGGTAACCCTGCATGTACCGAGCCGAAACAATATAATTGTACAAACCCCCATTCCCGAGGTCGTTGTACAACACGATATCCATGAAAACTATTTTGCCGTTCCCGTAGATACGGACGATTTCCAGGCCGTAGGGATCGGCCCCGGCCTGGGAAAAGCCGAAGAGACCGAAACAGCCGTACTCGAACAGATCCGCTCCTGCCAGGTGCCGATGGTTATCGATGCCGACGCCCTGAATATTCTTTCGGAAAACAAGAAACACCTCCACTATATACCCGAAGGTTCCATTCTGACCCCCCATCTTAAAGAGTTCGACCGCCTGGCCGGCAAATCGCACGATTCCTATGAACGGCTCATGAAAGCCTGCGACCTGGCCGCTGCCCTTAAATGTTACATTGTACTCAAAGGAGCCTATACGGCTGTAGTGGCTCCCGATAAAAGATGTTATTTCAATCCGACCGGTAATCCGGGCATGGCTACCGGAGGAAGCGGGGATGTACTGACCGGCGTTATCACCGCTTTACTGGCCCAGGGATACAACCCGGAAGAGGCTGCCAGGATAGGCGTCTATATACACGGCCTAGCAGGCGACCTGGCTGCCTGTGAGCTCTCCATGCCGGGTATGATCGCAGGTGATATCGTGGAATTCCTCCCGAAAGCCTGGTTAAAATTAACGTAAGGAGAAGAATATATCTTTCCTGCCGGAAAAGATTCTAAATAAATTTCCTATTTTTGTCCGATAAAGATTAAGAAAGATATGAAAAGATCCATAGTTTTGTTAGGCCTTTTCTCTGCCATGATCCTTGCTGCACAGACAGATGTGGTCAAGTACGGTGTAGGCACCCAGGGAAAAGATTACGGAGTGACATACGCCCTGCCTAAAACTGTAATCAATATTGAAGTAGAGGCAGATAAGGTAACCTATACCCCCGGAGAGTTTGTGCGTTATGCCGACCGTTACCTGCGTTTATCCGGTATTTCGGGCGAGGCGGAAGAGTACTGGGAGATCAAAAATATCCGCGTTACCTCCGTAGGAGTACCCGATCCGGAGAACTCCTATTTCGTAAAGATGAAGGATAAGACCCTGGCCCCCCTGGTAGAACTGACCCGGGAGGGGATCATTTCTTCCATCAATTATCCGTTAGAGCCTCCACAGACAGCAGATACGGAAAAAAAAGAGAAACCCTCTAAAAGGAGGGTCAATCCCCGGGATTTTATGACCGAAGAGATCCTGATGGCCGGTTCTACCGCTAAAATGGCTGAACTCGTAGCTAAGGAGATCTACGACATCCGTGAAAGTAAGAACAGCCTGGTGCGCGGGCAGGCAGACAATATGCCGCAGGACGGACAATCCCTCAAGCTGATGCTGGATAACCTCGAAGAGCAGGAGACCGCCCTGACCGGGATGTTCTCGGGAGTCACTACCCACGAATCCCGTATTTTTAACATACAGGTGAATCCCGGGCAAGAGGTAGAAAAACAGCTTCTGTTCCGTTTCTCCCGCAGATTAGGCGTAGTAGGAAGCAATAACCTGGCCGGTGAACCCATCTATTTAGACCTGACAGATCTGAGGACCGTCAATGTGGCTGACGACGGCAAAAGTAAAAAGAAGCTGGAAGGCATTGCCTACAACGTTCCCGGTAAAGCCCGTGTCACGGTATACGATTCCAAAAAGAAATATGCGGAAGAAGAGCTGCTCGTTACCCAGTTCGGAGTAGTAGAGTATCTGGCACCCTCCCTCTTTGAAAAGAGATCGGTCATTCAGGTAAAATTTGATACCTCTACCGGAGGGTTGACCAAAGTAGACCGACAGTAAATACGATGATAAAGGTAGAGGCGTATAGTTGCGTCTCTACCTCTTTATATTAGCCTCTTCCAGCCCATACCCCTTTTTCCGGTCCTCTGCCTTCAATAACAGCGCCACACCCAACGCCAGCAAACCAAACAGCGTAAAGATAGCCATAGGCAGGGTATAATCATAAGCAATCCGGCCATCCCCTGCATCCGTTTTACAATAGTTCTCCAGTACAAAACCAATCAGTAACAGCACCATCGAAAGCCCGATGTTCTGTGTATAGAAGATCAGCGCATAGGCACTTCCCAGTTGTTTCTCCGGAATGATCTTGGGTACGGAAGGCCACATGGCCGAGGGTACCAGCGAAAAAGCCACTCCCAGTATCAGCATCACCATACCGGCAAACCACCAGTAATTCAGAAAAGGCAGGGTGAAAAGCAGGTGTACTCCGATCAACATCACCGAACCATAGATCATAATAGTAGCCCCTTTCCCTTTCCGGTCGTACATGCTTCCAAAAAGAGGAGTAAGCAAGATCGTACCAAAAGGCAGGATCGCAGGAATAATACCCGCCAGTTCTGGATCCACCCGGTATTTATAGATCATCAGCTCCGTAGCATATTTCAGAAAGGGAAATACAGCCGAATAAAAAAGGACACACAGTACGGCGAGCAGCCAGAACCCCCTGTTCTTCAGGATGATTCCGATATCCGATAACCGGAACGGATCCTCCGGCTCATACCGGCCGGCTTCCAGCGACTCATCCAGCCTCTTATCCATTACACAAAACACCAGGTAAGCCAATAGCCCGATACAAAGCAAAATAAGCCCTAATAAGACCGGAGTACTCAGGCTGAAACGCATCGCTATGGGGATGGTAGTGCTCAGTGCCAGTCCGGTATCCAGCCGGGCCACTGCTACCTGGAGTCCCATAGCCAGGGCGATCTCTTTTTCTTTAAACCAGCGCGCGATCACTTTGGTAACCGTAATTCCCGCAGTCTCTATTCCCACGCCGAAGATGGCAAACCCCACCGCTGCTACGATCACCTGCACTTTCCATTGCTAGAGGAGGGTCTCCGGACTTATAAATCCCGCCACCGCATAATATTTCAGGGCACACCCTACGATCATAAAACCTACCGCTAGGATCCCCGTAAAACGGGCCCCCAGTTTATCCAGGATAATACCTCCGATAATAAGCATACACAGGAAAATATTGAACCAGCCGTAAGCACTGGTAAAGAGTCCGTACTCCACACTATCCCATCCCAATACCTCTTCCAGCATATTCTTCATGGGAGCCATCACATTCGTTAGAAAATATCCGCACAACATCGTAAAAGAGACCAGTGCCAGTACACACCAGCGTGCCGCCTTCGAGTCCCTGAGGGTTTGTTTCATTTTAGTTTGAGTCATTTTTACAGAGGATTAGTTTCGGGAGATAAAGATAAGGAATTTCCGGGTTTTACTCAACCCGGAGACAAGGATACGATCTTTTTCTCTGTTTTTTCCCGACCAGGTACCTCTACCGATAGATCAGCGGGGACTGATCGGATAAAATAGTAGGGCCTGACTCAACATTTATCACTATAAATGCTTATTTTTGCGTAAATCAAAAGGATCATACAGATCCGGAAAAGTCAGCAGCAATCCTTTTTATAAAATCTATCCTATGGATTTAAAAACACTTATTGGAAAGAATCACCCGGATATTGCTTTTATTGTGGGTAATGGGATAAACAGATATTCCCCCACAGCCGGCTCCATAGCCTGGGAAGATCTTCTCATTCAGTTATAGGATAAATTTTCATTTACCACGATTTCAGAACCCCCTAAGGGAATCTCTCTGACAGAATTCTATGATCTGTTAGCCCTGGAAACTGCCCATTTATCGACTACAAGTTACGCCATCCAGAAAGAAACGGGTACTTTATTGAAAAACTGGAATATAGCAGACCATCATACACTCTTTTTAGAAAAAGCCTCTTTGCTGAATGCTCCTGTATTGACTATGAACTTTGACTTAATCCTCCCGGATGCTTTACAGTTAAAGCAGTTCTACCTGTATACCAAAGGATTTACAGACTTTTATCCCTGGAGTACTTATTATGGAAGTAAGCAATTAAACTATCCTACAGATGGTTTTGGGATCTGGTATATTAACGGATGTATAAAGTATCCCCGAAGTATAAGGCTGGGCCTCTCTCATTATATGGGATCAGTAGAAAGAGCCAGAAATATGATACAAAAAGGAGAAGATAATTTATACCGCACAAAACATCCTGATAACTGGTCGGGCTGCAAAACCTGGTTACACCGTATATTTCATAGATCTCTTTGTATATTCGGACTGGAGTTAGACGAAAATGAGGTCTTCCTCAGATGGCTTCTGATAGAACGGGCCAAATATTTCCGGAAATTCCCCGATAGAAAAAGAAAAGGCTGGTATGTAGTAAAGAAACCCTCCCTGCCGGACGAAAGGTACAAAGGAAAAAATATTTTTTCGAAAAAATCGGATTTGAAGTAATTGAGGTAAACGAATACAGTGATATCTATCAGACTCCCTGGGAGTAAAGAGATTGTTTGTAGTCAGCTGAATCTTACTTTTTACACGGAACGAAGTCGGGCTGCGTACAATATTAGCATACAACCGTTCATTTTTTATATACATAGTTACACCTCTTCTTTATTTTTATGATATACCGACAGCTGCAGGAGAAACTTAGTTAAATCTATGATTTTGCTTGATTTACTTCTGAAATAATTATATATTGCTTTTGCATTCAAGGAGCCTGTACTATGGATAAGAAGTCTTTTCCGTTTCTTCTATTCTTTATTTCTATCTTTTCGTTTGGACAGAACATACACTTCCAGGCGATTGGTGTGGAGAATGGAATTTCACAACCCACCGTTACATCCATTTATCAGGATGAGTTCGGCATTATATGGATAGGGACCAAAGATGGTTTAAATCGTTATAACGGGACTGATTTCCAGGTATTCCGTCCCATAGAGAACGATAAGAACAGTTTGTACAATAATAACATCGGCACGATTTGTGGTGATAAGAACGGCCATATCTATATCCGTTGCAAATATGCTATGGTTAAATATGATATAAAAAGGAATGTTTTCCACACTATCCGCAATAATAACATCCAGGCTATTGATTACAGTAACAACCGGTTATGGGTGTATACCAGAGATTCCTTATTTACCTACAACCGGGAGAAAGAGGAACTGGAGTATTACTATAACCTGGAAAACGTGCGTATTTCCTGCATAACCGAAGACCAGGAAGAAAATTTGTGCATAGGGACCATGAATAACGGTTTATACATCATAGACAGCAATAAGAAATGGCTGAATTACCTTCCTGAAAAAGATATAAGCTGTATCTACGAAGATTCGAAGAAAAATATCTGGGTAGGAACCAAAGATGACGGGCTCTTCCGGTTAGACAGGAACGGTAAAGAGATGATAAACCTGCCTTATAAGAATAAATTTTCCAGTAATTATGTGCGATGTATAACCGAGGACAACCTGGGTAATTGCTAGATCGGTACTTTCAAAGGGTTAGATATGCTGGATGTTACGACCCATACATTTACCCATTACAGTGAAGATAACAAAACCTATAGCCTGAGTAACTCTTCTATCATTTGTATGATGAAAGACCAGCAGGGTAATTGCTGGATCGGTACCTATTATGGGGGTGTGAATTTGTTTAATCCGGAATATGAAATATACCGGTATTATTATCCGGATGAATCAGAAAAAGGAAAGTTGACCTCTCCCTTTGCCGGAAGGATGAAAGAAGACTCCAAAGGGGGTATCTGGATCGCTACCGAAGGTGGAGGTGTGAATTATCTGGACAGAAAAACAAGAACTTTCCATGCATACAGACACGACGGTACGAAGAATTCTCTCGCCTCCAATACTGTTCAGGCTTTGCATCTGGATGAAAAAGAGCAGACCCTTTGGATAGGGTCATTAAAAGGAGGGTTGGACAAGCTGGATCTCAGCACACATACATTTACCAATTACAGATATATCCCCGGGCAGAAGCATTCATTGATCAATAATATTATCCGGAAGATCCTTCCCTATAAAGGGAACCTACTGCTGGCTACCCACAACGGAATAGGTTTGTTTGATCCCCAAACCGGGAAATGTACGAAGGTACTTGCAGATAGTAAATTCAATAACAGGCAGATCATTGATATGCTTATGGACAGGAGTGATAATCTGTGGTTCTCTTTCTCCCTAGGCCTGATCCGGTATAATCTCCGAACCGGGGAACAAGACGAATATTTTGTTCCCAATACTTCAGAACAGGTTACAGGCAGCAACCTGATCAATGTGCTCTTTGAAGATAAAAGAGGAAATATCTGGGCAGGTTCTTCGGGAGACGGTATATTCCTGTACGAACCGCAAACCAATACCTTCCGGGGGTTTAACCAGCACAATTCAGATCTGATCAACGACTATATACTGGATATAAATGAGTCCCTTTCCGGTTATCTTCTGATAGCCAGCAACCAGGGTTTCTCTCGGTTTGATATGGAGAACCAGCGTTTTTATAATTACAACAAACAGAATGATTTTCCGATAACGGCTTTGAACTCTTACGGATTATTTGTTGCCCGCGATAACGAGATATTCCTTTCCGGGCCCAAGATGATGATCTCTTTCTTCGAGAAAGAGTTGAATTCGTACGTAAAACCCTATCAGCTTAATTTTACTTCCCTGGAGGTGAACAATAAACTGATAGTACCGAACGATGATTCCGGTATTCTTTCGAAGTCTATCCTGTATCAACCTCCCATCACGCTGAACCATAACCATTCCATCTTTACCATTCATTTCTCACTGTCCAATTATATATCAGTGCTGAAAAACCGGATCTATTATAAGCTGGAAGGGTTTGATAAAGAGTGGATCCCTGCGGGCTATCGCAAAAGCATTACCTATACCAATCTGAATCCGAGTAAATACAAACTGATTATCAGGAGTTCGGAAGAATACTCCGATAAGGAAAGCATCAGCAAAGAGATCGATATTCTGGTCAAGCCCCCTTTCTACAAGTCGGCCTGGGCCTGGTGCCTCTATGTAATGATCGGTATTGTATCTGTATATCTGGTGATCAGTTTTTATTCTTCTAAGCTAAAGTTGATGGCCTTCCTTGAATATGAGAAGAAAGAGAAAAAACAAATAGAAGAACTGAATCATTCCAAATTGCGTTTTTTACCAATATATCCAATGAATTCCGTACCCCGTTAACTCTGATCGTAAGTCAGTTGGAAATATTAATAGAAAGAAATGACATTCAACCCCTGGTATACAGCAAGCTGGTGAATCTCCACAGGAATACGCTGCGTATGAAACGCCTGATCACGGAGCTGCTCGACTTTAGGAAACAAGAACAGGGTTTTGAGAAGCTCAGGTACAGTAATCAGGATCTGTATCCCTTCCTGGAGGAGATTTATCTATCTTTCAGGAAGTATGCCCGTGCCCGGCAAATAAATTTTAAGTTCCTTGATAAGGAGAAGAACCTGGAGGTTTGGTTTGACGTAGTACAACTGGAAAAGGTAGTTTATAATTTACTTTCCAACGCGTTTAAATATACTCCCGCGGGTGGAATAGTTTTGTTGTCGGTACAGGAGTATGAGAATAGTGTAATGATCCTTGTCTCAGATACGGGGGTTGGCATTGCCGAAAAAAGCCTGGATAAGGTATTCGACCGTTTTTACCAGGTTGACAACCTGGACAACTCCAAAGGTACAGGAATAAGGTTGGCCCTTGCCAGAAGCATTATTGAATCTCACCAGGGGAAAGTTAGTGTCCGGAGTATGGAAGGAGAAGGAACCACCTTTTCGGTTGAATTACCGTTGGGAGACAGCCATATTTACGACTCCTAAAAAGTGGCGACTCCCAATATTAATTCATCGTGCATTTCGGAATTGACCCTGTATAGCAGCAGGATACCGGTTGGTGGGGTGGGAGAGGAGAATCACCCTACCGAACCGAAAGAAGAGAAGACCAGAATGCTGATCGTGGAAGATAATGAAGAACTACGAAGCTTACTGGCCCGGTTGTTCTCCAGAGTATATACCGTCTATCAGACACAGGATGGCCAGGAGGGCTTGATAAAGACCCGGGAGATACAGCCCGATATCGTACTGAGTGATATTATGATGCCGGGCATGTCCGGGATAGAAATGTGCCGGAAGATAAAAAACAATTTCGATACCTCCCATATCCCCGTAATATTGCTTACGGCACAGACGGCCGAAGAGTACACCATGCAGGAATTAAAAATGGGGGCAGATGATTGTGTGACTAAACCTTTTAATGTAAAACATCTGTTCATGCGTTGCAACAACCTGGTTAACAGCAGGAAGCTCTTGCAGCAAAATATGCCAAACAGACAGATAGCAGTGTAGACCTGTTAGCCACCAATGGTGCGGACCAGCAGTTTATGGAGCAATGCGTTGCATGTGTCGAACAAAATCTGGACAATCCGGACTTTGATGTGAATCGGTTTGCCCAGGCTATGAACGCCGGTCGTACTAAACTTTTTTGAAAATTAAAGGGATCACAGGGCAAAGCCCGAACGAGTTTATTCTGAACATCCGGCTCAAGAAAGCACAAATGCTTTTAAAACAGGTGGATACTAGAACGGTCTCGGAAATAGCGTACGAAGTTGGCTTCAACTCTCCGAGCTATTTTATCAAGTGTTTCAGAGAGTTGTTCGGAATAACTCCCGCTCAGTATCAGAAAAGTGAAAGAAAATAGATGGGTGGTATGAGAACAGTATCTCCTTCCCATCGGATAGACAAACGAATCAGATCTTACCCACCCGTATAATGTTGCTTTATAAAAGAAAGATTGTGATATACTTTTTTATAAGCAGGCATATTTGTTTACTCATTTAAAACCAGTATCAAACTATGAAACACCTGTTATTTTCTCTTCCCGTCTTATGTGCAGGCAGTATTTTATGCATGCATCCCATCCGGAGCATCGGATGAATATCGTATTGATC
>JAJPZL010000401.1:7769-14187 GCA_021204375.1 Bacteroides sp. | reverse complement strand
GATTTGAGAGTAGCTAAATTTTTGCTTGCAGGTTTAATGGCAGTAAGTACCGTTGGTTTTATGGCTTCCTGCAGCGACGACGATGAAGACGAACAGCCAGTAATGGTAGAACATACTATTACAGGAGTGGTTACTTTAGATGAAGATGCCCTGGAAGGTATTGAGATCGTAATTAAGTCAAACTCTTTGGCAAAGAATGATACTGTTACCACAGATCAGGAAGGTAAATACAGTGCCGAACCTTACACAGTAGAGGAAAACACGAATAAAGTTACTTACACGGTAAGTGTAGTGGATGAAGACGAACTCTATGTAGAAGCTTCTGAAGAGGTAGACTTTACTAAAGAGGAGGTAAAAGACGGTAAAATTACCAAAGAGGTGAACTTCGAACTGGAGCTTGCTGACAACGGTGACGAAGATGATAACGAAGATGAAGAGTAATTCTTCTTTTTTGATTGACAAAAAAACGAGGGCGGATTATTCAGTTGATCTGCCCTCTGTTTTAATTAAAGGTGATATAATAGAATATCCTTTCGAGGTCCTCTTCCGTAAATTCTTCATACAACCGGAACTCGTCCAGGCTCACAATATTCCCTCTTTTTTTCCGGTGTTCTATAAAAGCTTTAGCCTGGTAAAAATTAATATAAGGATGATTCCGGAGGCGTTCTATGCTGCTCTTATTGATCGGTATCCGGGTGATTTCCGTACTATCAATAATAAACCATTGCATCAGGGAGTCTGCCTCCAGTTCGATCTCCTGCAACTGAGCCGTGGTGTAGAAACCACCCAGCCTGTTCCGGTAGTTTACAATTCGTCTAGCATAGACCGAACCTATACCCGGGATCTTTTTCAATTCGGTCGTATCCGCCCGGTTTAACTCTATCCGCATACCTTTCTCATATTTAAAAGGTTTTTCTATGAGGGCTACGGTAGGAGTGCCTTCTTCTTTTACTTCGATCTCCGTAGCAGAAGTCTCTTCTGCCGGGATCTCTATATAAGGATAGAGTTCCTGATACTTCTCTTTGCTTAACCCATATATCTTCCGGAAATCCTCCCTTTTTTTTGAAAGAACCTTCTTTGCGCCGGTACTGCAATACATTCCCTGCCATCCATCCAGGAAGGCCTAAGGAAACCAATGTCAGAGAATTCGCCCGATTGGGGTCAAACGGTTTCAGGATGATCTCTTTTTGGGCAGTTATGATAGTTGTCTCTCTTTTTTCTTTCTCGTTCGTTAAAGAAGAGAACCAGTCACCATACTTCTCTTCAAACTCCGTATAATCATAAGGAGTCACCTCCCGGTCAGACGGATAGAGAAGAGGTATTAAAAGAGAAATCACAATTAATACCGATAATAAATAATACCCTGACGTTCTTTTTTAGAGAAATAGAAAAAGTCTTTCCACATTTATGTACCCAATAATCCTAATTCATCAATAAATACAAGGGTAATAGCTATCGGAGCAATAAAACGAAGCAGGAAGATAAAGGCTTTATAAAGCGGCATCTTTAAGGTACCGTCATTCGTGACCTCTTCCCAAACAATTTTCTTATCCAGGTACCAGCCAGTAAAGATAGCAATTAACATACCTCCCAGCGGAAGCATGATCTTGGTTGTTACAAAATCAAACAGATCAAACGTGCCCATTCCAAAGAGCGTATAATCCTGGGTCGGTCCTAAAGAGAGTGAACAGAAGATGCCCAGTATGATGCAGGAACCCGTTACGATCTGTGCCGCTCTGCTGCGGGTAAACTTAAACTCTTCGTGCAGATAGGCCGTTACTACTTCGTGCATGGAAATAGTCGAAGTAAGTGCCGCTACTGCCAGGAGTATATAAAATAGTACGGAGAACAAATAGGCCAGTACAGGAACTCCGGAAAAAGCTTGTTGGAATACGTTCGGCAACGTAATAAAGATCAGGCTTGGACCGGCATCCGGATTAATCCCTACTGCAAAGGCAGCAGGAAAAATAATAAAGCCAGCCAGGATAGCCACAAGCGTATCAATAAGTCCTACACTAAATGCGGTTTTGGTAAGATTGGTCTCTTTGCTGAAATAAGAAGCATACGTACAGAGACATCCCATCCCTAAACTCATGGAAAAAAATGCTTGTCCCATTGCTCCCAGAAATACAGAAGAATCTACTTTCGAAAAATCCGGTTTCAGTAGGAACTCAATTCCCTTGTCAGCTCCCGGCAATGTAATAGAACATCCTACCAGGATGATGATTAGGATAAAAAGAGTAGGCATCATAATTTTAGAAGATCTCTCAATCCCCTTTTCTACCCCTTTTACAATAATAAAGTGTGTGGATAAGAGAAAAGCGACCAGCCAGAGTACCGGTTTCCAGGGATTGGAAGAAAAAGCCTGGAAAGATTGAATAAACTCGTCAGAAGTTTTACCGGCGAACTTGTTGGTGACTGCCTCGAAAACATACTCAAAGGTCCATCCGGCTACTACCGAATAATAACTCAAAATTAAAAAACCGGTTCCTACTCCTATACGGCCTACCCATTTCCATTGAGTGCCGGGAGCCAGTACCTGATAGGCTCTGGCTGTATTGGAGCGGGAATGCCGGCCGATCAGGAACTCAGAGATCATGATGGGTAATCCCAGCAAAAGGATACAGGCCAGATAGATCAGAATAAAAGCAGCACCTCCGTGATTTCCCGTTTCATACGGGAATCTCCATATGTTTCCTAATCCGATAGCAGATCCTGCCGATGCCAGGATAACTCCCAGTTTACTCCCGAAATTCGCTCTTTCTTTTTTACTCATATATATTGTCTTAGCTTACAATTAGTTGTATTTTTTTGATTTGAGCGTAAATATAGAAAATGTTTCTTACTTTTGTGTGTTCATTAACCAACTAAGTATGCTTTACTATCTTAAAAAATATCCCTTCTCCCTGCTGGTTGTAGCTATCGTATTATACTTATCTTTTTTCAGGCCACCCTCTACCGGGCTTGATAAAATACCCAATCTGGACAAAGTAGCCCATATAGGAATGTACTTTGGTTTATCGTTCATGCTGTGGCTGGAATTTTTCAGGAACCATCAGGGTAAGGGTAATATGATACATGCCTGGACAGGCGCTTTTCTCTGTCCCATCCTGCTGGGTGGCGTGGTGGAGGTTCTACAAGCCTATTGTACCAAACACCGGGGAGGCGAATGGCTGGACTTTGCAGCCAATAGTATAGAAGCACTTCTGGGTGCTCTCTTTTCCCTGTATATCCTGCGCCCCTGGTATCAAAAACATATTAAAAACAGATAATTATGAAGATCAAATGGATATCTCTTTTAGCAGTTCTCTGCCTCCTGTTCTCCTGTAAGGATGATGATCCCGCTACGGGAAGTAGACCTGATGTTCCGGAAGATTCGCCAGAGTACTACTTTATTAATCGGTTCATAGCAGATTGCCAGCAGACCTATTACCTCTGGAACGATCAAATAGATACCGGTCTGGATATCCGTACTCACAGCGATCCGTTCAACTATTTCAAAGAGATGGTCTATACGGCTGATAAATGGTCTACCCTGACCGATGATATAAAGGCTCTCTCTAATTCTTTTGCCGGAGTGGAAACCACTTATGACTACTCCCTGCAATTCTGGAGATTTGGCGATACGACCGATCAGGTCTTTGCCGTGGTAGAGTTCGTCTATTCCGGTTCTCCGGCTGATAAAGCCGGCCTGCAAAGAGGAGATGTGATCTTCCAGATTAATGGAAAAGAGATGAACTCCTCTAATTATACCGATCTTTATTACTCCTCTTCCGTTACTATCGGCCTGGGAGTGTATGATCCGGAATACTACATCATTAAAGATCTGGAGTAAGAGATTTCCCTGACGGCTGTTACCATGTACCAGGATCCGGTTAATGTGTTCACTGTCATCAAAAAAGGGATATATACGATCGGGTATTTGCACTATACCGATTACACTCTCCGATCTCATGAAAGCCTCCGGGAAGTTATCTCCACCTTTAAATCGGAAGGAGTAACAGACCTGGTACTGGATCTGCGCTATAATCCCGGCGGTTATTCCATTACTTCCCAATACCTCTGTAGCATGCTGGTGCCTGCCTCTATGGTAGAGAGTAAAAGTATCTACCTTACAGAAGAGTGGAACCAGGATTGGATGGACTATTATAAAAGAAAAGGTGAAGATGTTAATAGCTATTACACTTATACCTATCAATATAAGAACGACGACGGAGTAAGAGTCACTGATAAAATAGAAGAGAGTCTGGAACTAAAAGATATCTATATTCTTACAACCGGTTCTACTGCTTCTGCATCAGAAGCCACCATTGTAGGATTATCTCCCTATATAGATGTTACATTGATCGGCGAAGCAACATCCGGAAAATATTGTGGGGGTATTCTGGCTGATCCCTCCTATTTATATGACAGCTATCCCGGTTTTATGGAGAATTGGGATATTTATACCATGATCTATCGTTTTGATAATGCCGACCCTGCTACTACTTTTAACGGAAGTCTCTCTCCGGATATTCCGGTGGAAGAAGATCTGTTGACCTGTGCGGCTCCTTTGGGAGATGAACAGGAACCATTACTGGCAGTTGCTATTGCTCACATTACTGGTGAACCTCTTCCGTCTGCCTTTCCTCGCTCTTCCTGTTCCCGGCATAAAAAAATGCCTGATGCAGTGCATCGTGTACAAAAGGCAGTAGGTGGAATGCTGAGAACAGAAGTAACTTATAAATGATTCGTGACTTGAGTTAAGTGCATACTGTTTGAGCCTTTAATTAAAATAAGATAGCCTTCCGGAGAAGCTGTTTCCAGCGCCCGGAGGGTTTTTTCTGTCGTATTATAACACTCATAACTGTTTTCCGTCTGACAGAAATTCCCGCCTACCAGTATCACTCTTTCAAACTGAGAGTCTTCCAGCAAAGAGACAATCTTCTGGTGTTCCTCATGACTATCTTCTCCCAGCTCCTTCATATCTCCCAGGATCACCATCTTACGGGGTGCATTCATTATCTTAAAATTGGTCAGGGCAGCTTTCATACTGGTTGGGTTGGCGTTATAAGCATCCAGAATAAGTTTGTTCTTTACTGTTTCTGTTAACTGTGAGCGGTTATTGGTCGGCGTATAGCCGGAAAGAGCCTCATTGATCTTATGCGGTTCCACGTCAAAATAGCGTCCGATGGTAATAGCTGCCAGGGCATTCTCAAAGTTATAGGCCCCGATCAACCGGGTCTCTCGCGGATGGTGAGCACCCTCCCTGCCGGCTTTCCATTCAAACGAAAGATAAGGAGAAGAACCTGTGATCCGGCCGTTCACATACAGATCCTCTTCCGTACCGTAGTAGATTGCATTCAGTCTCTGTGCCCTATCCATCAGGTAGCTATTCTCGTGATGAATAAATACCGTACTTCCTTTTTTTTCTCTCAGGTATTCATACAATTCTCCTTTGGTACGGATTACCCCTTCAAAAGAGCTAAACCCTTCCAGGTGCGCTTTCCCTACATTAGTAATAAGTCCGCAATCCGGATCAGCTATGTCGGCCAGTGTGCGAATCTCTCCCGGATGGCTGGCACCCATTTCAATAACCGCCAGTTGATGTTGCGGGGTTAACTGTAACAAAGTAAGGGGTACGCCGATGTGGTTGTACAGGTTACCCTGCGTATAAAGAACCCGGTAAGATCCCGATAATACGGCAGCGATCAACTCTTTAGTCGTTGTCTTACCGTTCGTCCCCGTAATGCCGATAATGGTAGTACCCAATGCTTTACGGTGGTAGGAAGCCAACTCCTGTAATGTTTTCAGGGAATCTTCCACCAGAATGATCTTATCGTTCTCCGGCTGATCATAAGCAGGATCATCAATAACCGCATACAAAGCTCCCGTACGGAGCGCTTCGGCTGCAAACTCATTTCCATTGAATTTTTCTCCCCGCAGGGCAATATAAAGTATATCGGGAACAATTTTCCGGCTGTCCGTGGTCACTCCCGAACATTCCTGAAAGAGGGTATAAAGTGTAGAGATCTTCATAAACTGTTGAATAAGTAGAGAACAAAGATAAAATAAATCTGAATATAACTTTTCTTACCGCTTTACTTTTTATGGGTCCCGAAAGCTGTTCTATTAACACAGATGGGCGCACAGGAGTTCTTTGCTGTGTATGGATTCTGAATAATTATTGTAATTTTGTTCCTTTAACGGAGTTATCATGAAAAATATAAAAGTGATCGGCTTTGATGCCGACGATACCCTCTGGATCAATGAACCCTATTTCCGGGAAGCAGAGCAAAAGTTTGCCCGCCTTCTTAGTGAATATGCTGCCCGGGAAGAGATTTTCCACGCTCTTTATGAAACAGAGATCCGCAATATATCCCTGTATGGTTACGGGATCAAAGGTTTTACCCTCTCCATGATCGAGACTGCCCTGCAT
>JAJPZL010000401.1:0-7759 GCA_021204375.1 Bacteroides sp. | reverse complement strand
AGTGGAAATCGAATGGGTGCAGATAAGCTTCAGGAGATCCTCCGGATCGGTAAAGATATGCTCTCCCTGCCTGTCCGGCTGCTTGACGGAGTAGAAGAGACGCTCCGTCAGTTGTATGAGACCGGACGTTTCAGGTTGGTTCTCGCCACTAAAGGCGACCTGACAGACCAGTACCGCAAAATACGGGAGTCGGGTCTGGAAAACTACTTTCACCGCATTGAGATCATGAGTTATAAGAACGAGACCGAGTACGCCGGGCTTATTAAAACCCTGCATATACAACCGGATGAGTTTCTGATGATCGGTAATTCCCTGAAATCCGATATCCTTCCGGTAGCCGGCCTGGGAGGAAAATGTATCCATATTCCCTACGAAATAACCTGGATCCATGAAGAATCGGCTGCCCAGGTCGATTATCCCGGATTCCACCGGATCGGATCCATTGTAGAAGTGGTTAAAATTCTGGTCTAACATCCCGTAAAATCAATTTATTGATGTACATTTGCAGGAATGCAACGAGAAAAGTAATGATACATTCGCCTTATTTTATCAATATCAACGGCCGGCTTATGGATGTAAGCGTTCCTCAGGTAATGGGGATACTCAATGTCACGCCCGACTCCTTCTATGCAGGCAGCCGGAAACAGACGCTGGAAGAGATCGCCTCCAGGGCCCGGCAGATCCTGGAGGAAGGGGCCACCCTGATCGATGTGGGAGCTTACTCTTCCCGTCCGGGAGCGGAGCACATTACTCCCGACCAGGAGATGGCACGGCTTGCGCCCGCACTCGAAGTGATCCGTACCAACCATCCCGATGCGGTGATCTCCGTAGATACGTTCCGTGCTGGGGTTGCCTGTAGGTGTGTCCGGGAGTATGGCGCCCATATTGTTAACGATATAGCTGCCGGAGAGATGGACGAAAAGATGTTCGATGTGGTGGCAGAGCTGAACGTACCTTACATTATAATGCACATGCAGGGAACTCCGCAGACCATGCAGCAGGCTCCCTCCTATGAAAACTTTATGAAAGAGGTTTTTCTCTACTTTGCCGGAAAGATTGACCAGCTTCGTAGCCGCGGAGTAAAGGATATAATTCTCGATCCCGGCTTTGGTTTCGGAAAGACCCTCGACCACAACTACGAATTGCTCAACTGGTTGCAGGAGTTCTCCGTTTTTGAACTTCCTGTGCTGGCAGGTGTTTCAAGAAAGTCCATGATCACCCGTCTGTTGGGTGTCACTCCGGATGAAGCACTCAATGGCACCTCTGCCCTGCACATGGTTGCCTTAGAGAAAGAAGCCACCCTGTTAAGGGTACACGATGTAAAAGAGGCGGTAGAGGTGGTGAAAATATATAATAAACTGAAAAGTGCAACCCATAAATAGCACCGGATATGTTTTTCGACTTTGGGATTAAAGACTTTATTGATGTACTACTGGTAGCGTTCATACTCTACTATACCTATAAGCTGATGAAGGCTTCCGGCTCCATCAATATCTTTATCGGGATCCTGGTATTCATTGTTTTTGGTATTGTTGTTTCCCAGCTACTGGAGATGCGGTTGTTGGATACCATTTACGATAACCTGGTCAAAGTCGGTGTCTTTGCCCTGATCGTACTCTTTCAGGACGACATCCGCCGCTTTCTGCTCACCATCGGTTCACACCAGCGTGCCAGTGCCCTCTTCCGTTTTTTGCAGGGAAATAAAAGCAATCAGCAGGATCACGAAGAGATCGTGCAGATCGTACTGGCCTGTAAGAGCATGGGTAAACAAAAGACGGGAGCACTAATTGTGATAGAGCGCGATCTTCCCTTAGATGAAATTGTACGTACCGGAGAGATTGTGGATGCCGCCATCAGCCAGCGGCTGATCGAAAATATCTTCTTTAAGAACAGCCCCCTGCATGACGGAGCGATGGTGATCAGCAAAGGACGGATCAAAGCAGCAGGCTGTATTCTGCCCGTATCCCATAGCCTGGACATTCCCAAAGAGCTGGGACTCCGTCACCGGGCAGCCATGGGTATCTCCCAGGATTCAGATGCGTATGCGGTAATCGTATCCGAAGAAACCTGCTCTATCTCCGTAGCCTACCGGGGACAATTCTATCTGCGGCTCAGTGCCGAAGAGCTGGAACGGATGCTTACCAAAGATTAATCTACCATCAGGCTCATATAGGGTACCTGCGGTTCAAATCCCTGAAGGGCTTCCGGTAACTCCTCTATATGGTATCCCAGTAGCGCTTGTGTCAGCTGGTTAATGGTAACGAACGTATAGTCATATTGATCCGGCTTATCCGTATAACGGATACACTCACCCTCCGACAAACGGTAGTACCCGCTATTCTCCGGCAGGAACTCATCGGTCACCTTCAGGGTTAACTCTATTTCCGGATGTTTATGAGCATAAGTGGTTAACAACAGATGTACATCGATCACCCGTGCCATTCCCAGTGCATAGTTATTTTCTCCCTGCCGCGGTATATCTTTATAACGTATACAAGTTGTTTCGGCCCATTGTGCCGCCTGGTAAAGAAGGGCCTCTCTGGCAAAATCACTTTCTGCCAGTAACTCTTTCACCATTAATCCATCCTCCCGCAGTTCGGCAAAAAGGATCCCTTTTACCTGCATATTCTGCCTGGCTACATAGATAGGCTCATTCTCCAAAGCTGCGGCTGCCGTAATAAATTCAAAGTCATCTGCCGTATGCTGGATACAACAGGGACGTTCCTCCATTTTCCGGTTGAAATATTCATAGACATCTTCCCGGTAATCCCTGTGTTCTTCAATCTCATACCCTTTCACATCCGAAACAGAAGAGATATTGATATCAGTGATCGCATAATCAAAGATACGGGTGTAGCCTAGTTTACCGTAGTAATCGAACAGAGAAAGTTCCGAAGGGATCAGGGTAGAGAACTGAATATTATTCTCCTTCATCTTTTTAAAAGACTCACCCAGAAGCTGGGTCATCGCTCCTTGTCCCATGTATTCAGGCAGTGTACCAGCTCCCGATACATAAGAGGTCTCTATTTTCTCTCCCAGGTAGGTCATCGGATAAGGGATCATCTGGAAAGCAGAGATGATCGTTTCACTCTGTACCAGGTAAATATTGGTATCCTCCCTGTATCTCTTCTCAAAGTAGAGGTCACTGAATTCTCTGCTGTCACTGAAACAGTTGTTCCAGATGTTGCGGACTGCCTCTTTTATGCGATCGGTCTCTCTATTCATACGTTTCTTCTTTTAAACAAACCATATATTTTTCCAGGATAGTCACCGGATTGTAGGAGAGTTTTGCCTTCCGTAATCCTTCAATTCCCAGGTCTTCCTCCCGGTTCAGGTAAATATACTGCTCAGGAATATGGTTGGCAAATTCATAATTAATCATCGCATAGGCCCCGTTGATAGAGGTATCTGCCTTCTCTACATGGATCCCGAACGTCTCCTGGTTGATCGGCATACCAAAAGTAAAGGCCACTATTTTACCCTCCACCCGGAGTACTCCCCCTGTAAGTCCCAGTTTTTCAAAATGATTCAGGGCGAATAATAAAGCCTGCCTCTCCTGGCAAAGTCCTTTTTCTTCCTGACAGCTATTGGCCCGGCACCATTCATCTTCCAGCCGCAGGCATTCCGGAATAAGATCCGGGGTAATGGGCTGATATTCGTAGTTATACAGTTTACGGAATTTATTGATATGGTTCCTTTTGGATTGATACTTCTTCCCGGTCAGTGTAGCCAGGTCGTTGCGCAGATAGATGTAATCTGCATAATCCCGGTCTATAGTATAGACAAATTTATCGGGCATCAGCTCTTTCAACTCTTCACAGATGTTACTGCATACTCCCAACATACAGAAAGGCTCCTGTGCTTGTGCGGCATCTTCGACCAGCTTTTCGACAACCGGGCGGTAATTTCCTTCTCCGATGAGAGTCATATAAGCCAGTTTACCTTCCGCACGGAACCTGAGTACCAGAAAATCTTCCACTACTGCAAACTTTGTGTGGTAGAGGAATCTCCAGCTACAGATATTGGAGAACGAAAGGTCGCAGTTGCGCCGGTTACTTTTCAGCGTAAACGATTGTATAACCTCTTTATCTTCCAGTGTAACGTCTTTGAATTGGATCATGGTGACTATTCTACAATAAATGGTAACAAAAAAGAGTGGGATTTGTTAGAGGAATCCCAATAATCTTAATAAAGGCGGCGTAAAAAGTGCCGTAAGAATACCGTTCAGTATCAATCCCAGGCTGGCATAAACACCGTACTTAGGACTTACGCCCGTAGCAATAGAGGTCCCGAAGGCATGTGCTGCTGTTCCGATAGAGAGCCCTTGTGCAATGGGGCTTTCTACCCTGAATAGTTGTAGGATCTTCAACCCGAAAATACCTCCGCTCAATCCGACAAAAGTTACTACGCCGGCGGTAATAGGCGGTATTCCTCCGATAGACTGGCTGATCTCCAGGGCAATGGGGGTAGTAACCGATTTGGAGGCTATAGAGAGGATCACTTCCGGAGATGCACCCAACCATCCGGCAATCGTGGTTACGGAAACAATTCACGTTACACAACCGGCAAACTGTGAAACCAGGATCGGCAGGTATTGCTTCTTGATCATTTCCAGGTTCTAGTATAAGGGTACTCCGAGTGCCACGATCGCCGGTTTCATCCAGAATTCGATCAGATAGCCTCCTTCATAATAAGTATCGTAACTGATCCCCGTCAGTTGCAGGAAAGCAATAAGCCCCCGATGGTAAGCAGGATCGGATTAAAAAGGAAAAACCGGCTCCTCTTATAAATAAGTTGGGCGATGTAAAACACTGCAAAGGTAAGAGCGATCAGAAAATATTTGTTTTTCAGGAAACTCATCGGATACGCCGCATTAACTGGTGAATCCATCCGGTAACAGCTATGACCAGGATCGTACTAACAACAGTAGCGGTCAGTATCGGGAACCACTCTTCCACTATGCGGTTAAAGTAGAGGACCAGGGCTACTCCCGGAGGAACAAAAAAGAAAGCCAGATTGGCTACCAGAAAGTCGGAAAGTTTTTTCACTTTTTGAATGTCCAGCCAGTTCATTTTCAGTAAATATGCAAGGAATATCATCCCGATGATACTGGAGGGAAATTTTACTCCTGTCAGGTAGACGATCAGCTCTCCCAGAGCCAGGCATCCGAACAGGATCGCACATTGAATTATCATATTCTATTGTCAAATTTTGATCAACTGCAAAGGTAGAGATTAAAAGAGGCTCTTTATGTTAAAGAATGTAACTTTCTACTCATTTCTCCACAAAATAAATCAGAAATCGCAATGTGGATATTACAATTTTATCTAACTTTGTCACGTGAATAACACAATCTTTGGTAATACTTTTAATAAAACATAGCTATCATGGATTTAATAAGTGAAATTATTGCGCGCGCGAAAGCGAACCGCCAGCGTATTGTCTTACCGGAAGGTACAGAAGAACGCACCCTCAAAGCTGCCGACCGGCTCCTGGCAGACGGAGTAGCCGACCTGATCATTCTGGGTAATCCGGATGAGATTACCTCCTTAGCGAAAGAGTGGGGCCTTCAGAACATAGACAAAGCTACGATTATCAATCCGGAGAACCATCCCAAAAAAGAGGAGTATGCCCAGCTGCTGTGCGAACTCCGTAAGAAAAAAGGCATGACTATCGAAGAGGCCCGTAAACTGGTGGTGGATCCCCTCTACCTGGGATGCCTGATCGTTAAGAACGGCGATGCCGACGGTCAGCTGGCCGGAGCCAGGAATACAACCGGAAATGTGCTGAGACCTGCCCTGCAGATCATTAAAACCTCTCCGGGTATCAGTTGCGTATCAGGTGCTATGTTGATGGTAACCCAAACTTCTGAGTATGGGAATGACGGGATATTGGTATTTGCCGATGTAGCCGTTATCCCCAATCCGGATGCTGCACAACTTTCACAAATTGCCGTATGTACAGCAGAGACGGCCAAAGCGGTAGCAGGAATTGAAGATCCTAAAGTAGCTATGTTAAGCTTCTCTACCAAAGGTTCAGCTAAACATGAAATGGTGGATAAAGTAACAGAAGCTCTGAAGCTGGCTAAAGAACTGGCTCCCGGCCTGAAAATAGACGGTGAACTTCAGGCAGATGCCGCATTGGTTCCTGCCGTAGGTAAGAGCAAAGCTCCCGGATCGGAAATTGCCGGTCAGGCCAATGTACTTATCTTCCCTACACTCGAAGTCGGTAACATTGCCTATAAACTGGTAGAACGTCTGGCCGGTGCGGATGCTATCGGGCCGATCCTCCAGGGTATTACCCGTCCGGTTAACGACCTCTCACGCGGTTGTTCCATCGATGATGTATATAAAATGGTAGCCATCACTGCCAATCAGGCAATGACAGCAAAAAAATAATTTAAATAATATCATGAAAGTATTAGTACTTAATTGCGGTAGTTCTTCCATTAAGTATAAAATGTTTGAGATGGAGACGAAAGAAGTGATTGCCCAGGGCGGTATTGAAAAGATCGGCCTCCGCGGATCATTCCTGAAAATCTCTCTTCCCAACGGCGAGAAAATCACGTATGAAAAGAATATCCCGGAGCATACCGTAGGAGTTGAGTTTATTTTGAAAGCCCTGGTAAATGCTGAATACGGCGCTGTTAAATCCCTGGAAGAGATCGATGCCGTGGGACACCGTGTGGTACATGGAGCTGAAGCATTCAGCAAATCGGTACTGATCGATAAGGAGGTTACCGATATGATTACTGCCTGTAGCGACCTGGCTCCTTTGCACAATCCGGCTAACCTGAAAGGGATCAATGCTATCTCAGCTATTCTGCCGGATGTACCACAGGTAGCTGTATTCGATACCGCTTTCCACCAGACCATGCCTGATTACGCTTACTTGTATGCTATTCCTTATGAATTATATGACAAATACAGAGTCCGTCGTTATGGTTTCCACGGAACCTCTCACCGGTATGTCTCCAAAAGAGTTTGCGATTTCTTAGATGTTCCCCAGGAAGGACAGCGGATCATTACCTGCCACATTGGTAATGGAGGATCTATTGCCGCTATCAAAGATGGTAAATGTCTAGATACGACCATGGGACTAACGCCGCTGGAAGGATTGATGATGGGTACACGTAGTGGAGATATCGATGCCGGTGCTGTAACTTATATCATGGATAAAGAGGGATTGAATACTACCGGAGTTTCCAACCTGCTTAATAAAAAGAGTGGTGTACTCGGTGTATCCGGTATCTCAAGTGATATGCGGGAGATCGAACAGGCCTGCAAAGGTGGAGTACCCAAAGCTATCCTGGCACAAAAGATGTACGACTACCGTATCAAAAAATATATTGGTGCCTATACTGCTGCTATGGGTGGTGTGGATATCATCGTATTTACCGGCGGTGTAGGAGAGAACCAGGATATCTGCCGCTCTTCTGTTTGCGAAGGACTGGAATATATGGGAGTTGAGTTCGACTATGAAGCCAACGTAGGCCTTCGTGGTAAAGAACAGATCATCTCTACACCAGAGTCTAAAGTAAAGGTAGTGGTAATACCAACAGACGAAGAATTAATGATCGCCAGCGATACTATGGAAATCCTTTCCAAAGAGGCATGATCGGATAGCTGCTTTTAAAAATTATAAATAACCCGGTTCTTGTTATAAGGGCCGGGTTTTCCTTTTTATCCATTATATTTTCTGATCTATCCTATTAATTATCTTTTTCCTATCTTTATTCTCCGGGTACAAATCCCGGGCT